>CASFOM010000226.1 GCA_949296295.1 uncultured Alistipes sp.
CAATTTTACGATGATTACGATAATTAATTTTACTCGTAAACATCGGGAAAGCGACAGGCATAAAAGGTTTGACATGAACCCCTGCATCCGTTAATCGACGAATATAATGCTTATCTAACGTCCAACTGCCTACATCATCATAAATTACTCGAACCTCAACACCTTCTTGAGCTTTTTTTATCAAAATATTCGCTATAAAATTTCCTATATCATCATCACTGATAATATAATACTCCATATGAATAAAGTGACGAGCCTTCAATAACGCTCTCGATAAAGCCGCAAAAGTTTGATCTCCATTATTCAATATTTCTACTTGATTATCATAAGTCAAAGGAGATTTGTTACTATTCAACAACAGTGTAATAATATCCCTGTTCTGAAATATCTCTGGCTTATGGTTTGCAAACATGCTATTTACCGAATAAAGTTGTTTCGATATTATATTCCCGATTTGCAAACTGTCAAGGATTCCTTTTTTATCAAAAATTTTTCGTTTACGATAATTTTGGCCAAAAATAATATAAATGACAAATCCTATTACAGGAACCAATACGATCACCATAACCCACGATAACGTCTTGACCGGATCCCGCTTGTCATAAATAATCGTAAATAAAGTAGAGGCTACCAGTAAAATGTAAATCACCATACCGATAACCGCCACAGTCTGCGCTGCTGGAGGCATATGAGCAAGATCCAACATGAGCAGTACATTTATTAACTATCCTATGCCATGCAAATAACGTTCACAATCAATAGCGGCAATACATCCTGAACCAGCCGCTGTAATTGCTTGACGATAATGAGGGTCTTTTACATCTCCTGCAGCAAAAACCCCTGCTACATTGGTCTTGGATGTCCCGGGAATCGTAGAAATATATCCTTCCGAATCCAATGTAAGATAATCCTTTACCAACTCTGTATTAGGCCGATGACCTATCGCTAAGAAAAATCCATCTATCGACAACCGAAGTGTTGTCCCATCAGTCTTTGTAAGCAGTACTCCCGTTACACCATTATCATCTCCCAACACTTCAGTTGTGTTGTATTCAAATAAAATTTCAATATTGGAGGTATTCCGAACACGATCCTGCATCGCTTGAGACGCACGTAAATGATCTTTACGAACAATCATATAAACTTTACGACACAGAGTAGCCAAATACGATGCCTCCTCACAAGCTGTATCTCCTCCTCCTACAACGGCGACATCTTTCTTCCGATAGAAAAAGCCGTCACAAGTAGCACATGCGGAAACCCCCATACCCCGGTACCGATATTCCGATTCAAGACCTAAATATTTAGCTGAAGCTCCCGTAGCGACTATAACACTATCTGCCTGTATTTCATGAACATCATCCACGACAATTTGAAAAGGACGCGATGAAAAATCAACCTTCGAAACAATACCTAACCGAATATCTGCCCCCAAACGTACAGCCTGCATTCGTAAGTCTTCCATCATTTGAACACCACTGACTCCAGAAGGATATCCTGGGAAATTTTCAATATCAGTAGTTGTTGTCAATTGACCTCCCGGTTCAATCCCCTGATACAATACCGGAGATAAATTCGCTCGTGAAAGATATATTGCTGCTGTATATCCAGCAGGACCACTACCTATAATCAAAACTTTTACTTTTTCTATTGCCATAATGTGTTTGTTATCTGTTTATACTTATTTCTTATACAAAAAGAGTTATATCCTCCAAAATACTATATGCTTTTAATGAAAACTTATTTCTTTTTCTCCCTGTAAATTCTCTAAAATAGTTTTTTTCAATGCTTCATATATCTTCCTTTTAAAAAAAGTGCGACTTACCGCCAAAGAAATATGACGAAAGGCCTCTTTCCCCGCAAAAGGACGAAGTTGATCCCGATGAGAATCACTTACCATAGCGGCAGCCATAGCCGGAATAATTGTAATGGAATCCGTTGTATCTACTATTCGCATAATGGTTTCCAGTGAACCACTTTCAAAAGCCATATTATAAGTCTTTTTACGTTTCGAATTACATAAATCAAGTATTTGAGTACGCAAACAATGGCCATCTGCCAACAACAATAACCGAGATGTATCTACATCTTCTATCGTAACTGTAGATTTTTTATACAAATCATGTTTCCGAGAAGTGTATAAATAAAATTCATCATCAAAAAGGACTTCTTCGTTGACTTCCTCCGGATTGGTAAATCCTCCTGCCAAAATAGCAATATCAATAGTATCATGCTTCAAAGCAATAGCAATATCCTTAGTAAACATTTCCTTAATCTCAAGATTGATCTCCGGATACTGCCTGATAAAATCAGGAATAAAGCGATGCAAAAGATAAGGAGCTATCGTAGGAATAACCGCTAAACGTAGATTCCCTTTCGTTTCATTCTTCATTTCCTTGATTGACTCAGCTACTTTATAAAATTCACTGATAGCATTACGCGCTTTTTCTACAACAACTCGACCAGCCTCTGTCAAAGCCATCGGTTTTTCACTTCGATTAAGCAAAATCACACCTAATTCTTCTTCCAAATTTTTAATTTGAGTGCTAAGAGAAGGTTGCGTAACAAAACAATGCTCTGATGCAATAGAAAAACTGCCATAATCAGCTACTGCCAACAAATATTCCAACTGTACAATGGTCATATTTTTGATTATTTAATTTGTCGGAAGACATATTCAAGGACTCAAAATCCAATCAACAATTGATAACAAAGTTAAAAAAACTTTTGAATTTATTACAATGAACAGATATAACCTGTATTACGGGTTATTTTTTAGAAAAAACCATTTTACTTATCCGGAAAAGAAAAATGATCATCTTGATTTTCAAATTAAAAAAGATAGAAATTGATTGTGACCAAGCACTAAATACAAATTTCCACAACAACTCAGCTACATCTTTCATATAAAGACGTAATTCCTTTATTTTTCAAAAAATAATAACGACACATATCAGAATAAAATAAAAGAATATTAAAACTAAGTAACCGTAATACACCTGTCCTTATCCATTTATAGAATACTCCATATAAAATTACAACTCATCATCTTGGTTAATTGATAAAAAAATTTGGAGATATTATAAATATAATCTACCTTTGTGGACACAAAAGCCAACCAACAGGAGAGATGGGTGAGTGGCTGAAACCAGCAGTTTGCTAAACTGCCGTACTGGGTAACTGGTACCGGGGGTTCGAATCCCCCTCTCTCCGCCAGCAATGCTGAATATTATATTCACAGATATAACGACATCCAAATTTACACATCTATAAATGTAAAATTGGATGTCGTTTTCTATAATTTAAAAATCTAACTTCATAATTTCTTCATAGAAAAACGATGTTTGTGTGTGGTCGAAACAAGAAACATCCGAATCGACAAGTCCTCATACCATATAGCTTAACTTAAAATCAAACTTATACATATAATTTATTAAAGATAGTATAAATCCAATCATACTTTCTCAAAATTCGATTTATGAGTTTCTTCTTAATAACTCTGTAATTCAAACTTGAATCGATCAAAACGTTTATCTTTCAAATCCTGACGGGAAATATAAAAATAGATACTTCCACAATCACCAAACATCAGTTTACTGGAGTCTTCTGATTCTATGGAAGAAAGTTGTAATAACAATACATTTTTATCCAAATCTTCTTCTATGGCATTTTGAATCAAATCCGCATATCCCAACATTGTTCCAATTACCTCCGTTGTCGATTCAGATTGAAGTCTTGCTCGAGCTTCATAAAACTCATCAACATACTCCATCATATATTGATCGGATTGAATATCAATATCTTCCATTGATGGATAACTTCTTCGTACAGCAAACGACAAAGGTAGTTCTTTTAGTCGAAAATCATTTACCAACTCTTTTGGATAATCCGCCCGATGTAATTTCGTATGTTGGGTTTCTATATAAATAACACGAACGCTGTTCCCTTTTCCTTCCCAATCTTGTTCACTTAGTTCATAAAAAAAATATAAATGTCCTACCTTGGGAAGCAATCCTTCCGTATCATAAGGAATAAGGTCAAAACAATTTATCTGAAGCAATAAAGAAAGTGGACGATTATGGTCATCCATAGGCCATTGAAAATCATCCGGCACATCAGGTTGACCGCCATATTTGGAACAACCTATACTTAATGCGGCATTGTCAGGGGATTTAATGACAAGTTCTATTGCATTACGTTCGAGAGACTTTAACATATCAATAAATTGACAAACTGTATTCTCATTCACTTTATCATTCTTTTCATCCATTACTGCATTCATTTCTACATCTGTCAGTCGTTGATATATTTTCCAGTAACGATAATATTGTAAAAGCAATATGGCCTTCGTTACCACAAAGAAAAGCAGAAATACCCAAAACCAAAAAGGAGAGGCAAATAAACCTAACACTAAAATAATAAATAGAGACAATGATGTACGAAAGTACATTTCCTTGGGACGAAAGAATGTACAAAAAAAAACGGATAGTGAATATACCTGTTGTAAATTTCTTTGTACTTCATCCGTTTCTAAGTTGTTACATTTCGATTTTTGGAATCTATAAATACGATAACAACTATGTAACATCAATAAAATAAATCCTATATAGACTAATTTCATCTTTCCGGCATCAACACCCTCTGTTGCAAACAACAGAAATACAGCTACAATCATTAGAATAAAACAAATAATTATTCCTAATAGGCTTATAACTTTCTTATTCATATCCACCAGTATTATTCTTCAATTTACGTATTAGTATTGGGAATTACTTAAATATAAAACCTGCAATAATTATAAAGTCAAAAAAACAGCAAATAATTCTGTAACCACCAAAACTGCTTCAAAATCAATTAATAATAATTCTTCTTGAATTTAAGCAATATTATCAATGAAAATATTTTCACAAATAATACATGAGAACCATTGATATAATACCAATACCTCTCCCAATAACTTGTCTGCTTCAACATCTCCAAGAAATAATACCACACAAAGAGTTAACAAATATAAATAAAAAGTACAACAAATATTCTTGATTATAGAGTTGCTTTCCCTCATATTGTTTAAAACAATATGAAAACAAAAGACATCTCCAAAGAAACGACAACCAAACCATTTTTATATTTCCAAAATCTTTCTTCTTTTAGTTTCGTTGTTTATTCTCTTCCTTTCACAAACAAAAGTGCTAATGTAAAATGTGTTATTGCAATTATCGCTTCGATTTCTTTTTAACGCCAATACTTAAAATCAGACCTCAATAATTCATAATAATGACCATCTATAAACTGCTTGTTTTTGAAACAAGCTTTTTGATGAATACCACATTTTCGAAAACCGACCTTCTCTAGAACTCGCATAGATGCAAGATTATATGCAAAAACATTAGCATAAATACGCATAATATCCGTTTGGAGAAAAAAATCACTAATCACCCGTTTCAATGCCTCTGTCATAATACCCTGGCTCCAATAAGGTTCAGCAAGCCAATAACCCAATTCCACATTGTACCGATCCACATCAGTACCCTGAATAAAACTTATATTACCAACAGCCTCTTGATTTATCTCAATACAATAATCATTTTGTATCTCTTGGTTTAGAACAAATTGAATAAATTGTTCCGCGTCTTTATTCGTATAAGGATATGGCAGACTATCACGACAATTATCCCATATTTTCTTATTATTGAGATAAACTGTTAATGCAGATATATCTGATTGATTCCATCGTCTTATTATAAACATTCCTGCCATTTTCTATTACAATAATCTTCCATAATCATTCCATTCCCCATAAAGAATTCCTTTTCGAGTATTTTCTATAAACTTATCTAAACGCCTTTTGAATAGTTCAGATTGACGTTTCTTGATTTGAATGGTATCTATTCTTACTCGCTTATACAATTCTGGGAACAGACAGAAGTTATGCCACACTACAGGATCAGACTGTAACTCCTGTAAAATATCCTTATCTATTGTAAAACCTTTATCTGACATATCCGGGAAAACTGCTCTTCCTGCATCTGTCATCAATCCCAACCTTTCCATTCTACGACATCTTTCCTTATTCAATTCAGACCAATTACTTC
>CASFOM010000227.1 GCA_949296295.1 uncultured Alistipes sp.
AAATCAAAAAGAAAGCGGAAGAAAAAAGAACTGACACCCAACAAAAAAAACGAGACAGTTTATGAAAAACTGAATAAGGGAGCAGTCGAAATACGCTGCTTAATGAATAAAACAACAAAAAAATCAGTTTGGGTAAATAGACTGCCAACAATATGGCGGCTATACATCCCGAAAAACGCTGTCCTTCCGTAGTTCCTAATCGGGGAACATAAAATGCCAATAACAATAATAATCCAACAAAGAAAAGGGAATGTATTAAAAACCAAATTCTGGAACGATATTTCGCTAAAGTTGTTCGAAATAAAAAATACAAGGGAATATCGGATAATACAATCAATATCAATCCGAGCAATAACATCATTGTCCGCATACTTCTAACGCTTTTCTACTCCGTAAAAAAACGGGTCCATTCGTCCTCTTTAAATCCGACCAATACTCCTTGTTCTCCTATTAACAAAGGACGTTTGACCAATTTCCCTTCGGACGATAACAATTCCAACAATTCCTCTTCTGTAGAACGTCCTATACGCTCTTTTAAATTCATCTGTTTGTATAGTAAGCCGCTTGTATTAAAAAATTTACGGATAGGTAACCCACTTGATGCAATCCATCGGCTCAGCTCTTCCCTACTCGGTTTTTCTCCTACAATATCCCGAGATATAACATCTATACCATGTTCTTTTAACCACTTAGCTGCTTTAGAGCATGTGCTGCATTTGGAATAACAAAGAAATAACGGTTTCATAAAATCATCTTGATAATAACAACATAAAAAATATACTGTATTCAGTATAAAACAAAGATAGTACTATTCCATCAATTTTTTAGCACACAAATATTTCAACCATTCATAAAAAAGAATGAAAAAACAATCTCATTTCAAAAAAACGAATATTTCTTCTCCTGAAAACATTTATACACAATATATAACACACAAAACCGAGACAACTGCCGCATTGATAAACATGAAAACATACCCCATATATTGTAATAATGGCATTAAAAATGCACTCTTGTCCTAAAAAATTTTTCTATGAAAAGAGTGGTTTTACTAAGACACGGTGAAAGTCTATGGAATCGTGAAAATAGATTTACAGGATGGACTGATGTCGATTTAACAAATCAGGGAATCCGGGAGGCTTATGAAGCAGCCCGACTATTAAAAGAACAAAATTTCATCTTTGGGAAAGCCTATACATCCTTATTAAAACGAGCAATAAAAACTCTTAATTGTGTATTGGATGGCTTGAATCAAGATTGGATTCCCGTAGAGAAATCCTGGCGATTAAACGAAAAACATTATGGAGTATTGCAAGGATTGAACAAAAGTGAAACAACTAAAAAATATGGAGAAAAACAGGTGTTGGAATGGAGAAGAAGTTATGATATAGCTCCGGAGGCTTTATCGGAAAACGATCCGAGAAATCCTCGGTTCGATATACGTTATCACGAAATACCTCTAAATGAATTACCTCGGACTGAGGCTTTAAAAAATACAGTGGCTCGTCTGTTACCTTACTGGTGTAATCATATATATCCCGCACTGAATCAATATAATGAAATATTGGTAACAGCTCATGGAAACAGTTTAAGAGCCATCGTTAAATATTTAAAAAATATTTCCGATCAGGATATTATACAATTAAACTTACCCACCGGAGTCCCTTACGTCTTTGAATTTGATGAACATTTACATCCCATCAGAGATTATTTTTTAGGAGATCCTGAAAAAATAGAAGAAAGTATGAAAGCCGTTGCTAATCAAGCAAAGTAAACACATATTTACGGACACTACTCCTTATCATCCATCTATGAATGAGTATCTTCTCTTATTTTGAAAACATGAAGGTCTGAATCTCAAAATATATCGTAATTCATTATTTACAGAAATCAAATTCAGTGGTTATAATCCTTCCTTTTCCCAATAACTACTTCATAAGAAAAAGGTATGTCAAACTTTATAAGTTGGCATACCTTTTTCTTGTTTCTTGCGGTATGGACGAGACTCGAACTCGCGACCTCCTGCGTGACAGGCAGGCATTCTAACCAGCTGAACTACCACACCGTTTTATTTTGTTGGGACAAAGATAAACAAAACTATTGATATATCCAAAAAATATCAAAATTATATCTTTATTCCCCTGGCTCCTCTTCCTTTATACATTCCCCATTCTCTTTAAAAAATGAAAAATTAACACTCCCATAAACACGTCTCTCAAAAAAACCTGGATAAGATGAAAAATCCTTCTGTTTGGAATGTTCCAATATAAATATCCCATCCGGTTTCAACCAACCTCCCTGAAGAATCAATGCCGGCAACCCATCTACTCCCTCCAATGCATACGGTGGATCTGCAAAAATTAAATCAAATTGTTCCCGACAATGTTTTAAATAAACAAAAACATTCGTCCGAACAGACTGAATAGCATCCAATGAGAGTTTTCGTGCTGTCTCGGAAATAAAACGCTGATGAACAGCATTACTTTCTATCGATACTACTCTACGTGATCCGCGTGAAGCAAATTCATAACTGATAGAACCCGTCCCGGAAAATAAATCCAAAACGGTTAACTCCTCAAAATCGTAACGATTGGATAATACATTAAACAAATTCTCCTTAGCAAAATCCGTTGTGGGACGCGCTTTTAATTGGGCTGGAGGAACAATAACTCGTCCACGACATCGACCACTGACAATCCTCATGACTCAACTCTCTTTATAAATTTCCTAATTACTTACTTGGCATGGCAGCGTCTGGACCATGAAAAACATTCAAATATCCTATACCCTGCATAAACTTAACCTCTGGAAAACACCGATACAAGCAATTCTTAATTCCTTCGGTCACAAAGCCTGCAATGGTAATAACTCGGGAAGAACGTACTTCATAATCTGCAATAATACGACTCAAATAAAATCCTACATCCGATACTGAAGCCACCGGATAGTATTCTGCCAAAAACAATTGTGTCCCTCTATAATAAGTTACAGCCAAAGTGTTGGAAAATAACTGAAGGAACAAATCATCTTGACCTTCAGACAAATAGTGTTGTCGGAATGATAAGGCACCTGTCAAAGGATGCATAAACAAAACTTTGTTTTGAAACTTATCGGTCAGAAAATCTACAACACAAGCCTCCAATACCCATAAAAAAACTATATCCCCAAAATGAGAGACTACAAAAACATCCCGTTCTGAATGATACGAGATACCTGCACTCTTTAAATAATCCCCTCCTCGCGAACTGTCAAACAACTCTGATGGAACCATCGTAAAACGAGACGTGTTCTGGACAACTAAGATTCGGTCATAATACTGGGTATCAACAGACACATCGGACAACAAGCCCAATATGCCCTCATTCCCCATATCCTCCTGTAAAGGATAAGACCATGAGGTATTTGAAATACCATCATAAAAAGAAAGCCCATCCCGATCAATCAGGATGGACAAACTTTGTATCGCATTACCAATTTTATTCCCAGTTTCCTGCATCATTCGTCGATTCTGTTATGGATCCGACTTTCAAGCCTGCATATTTTCCTAAAGTCTTTTCTTGATAGTCTATCAAATTAACCAATTCCTGATGATCCAAATCACCTAAAAAGGCTTTAAATGGAGCACGTGCTTCAAAAACAGGTATCGTTATTTTTGATTCTGTACGTAATGTATCGGCTGCCATCAAGAACTCCTGTCCTCCCGAAAATGGAATAATTCGCAACTCATCTGCATTAAAGCCTGGCTTGAAAATTGTATCCTTAACGGCTACTTTAAATTTAATACGTTGAATCTTTCCTTGTGCAACAGCCACTGAGTCATCTTCTGATCCTATTTGCTTCATAAACACCATGGAATCGTTTTTGATAAAATTAATCAAAGTATCCATTGACGGCGTGTACTTTCCATAAGTAGTCTTATAAGCTCGCTGCGCTGTCCGGATATCCTTTAAACGCTGGATGACTTCTGCTGAACGAGCATCTTTCTCTTCCGTAAAACGCAATGGTGCCTGAATAATTTCATAAAGCCAGTAACCTGATGCCACTATGGCTAATAGAAGAACAATTTGGAAAATTCTTTTCATTTGGATTATGTTTTTTTTAGTTTTTGTTTGCAAAGTTATAAAAAAATAGATATGTTGCACCTGTTATTCCAATATATTTTTAAATACTGAAACAAAATGCTTGCACATCATATTGCAACCCAAATTTACGCTAATTTTTCATTTGTACCAACTTTAGATCAAAAAAAATTAATATCTCTTTTGGCAAACTTCATCGCTGACAGTAAAAAAGGCGATATATTCATTCTAAACGGATATGCCGGTACAGGAAAAACCTCGTTGATATCGGCCCTTACAAAAACATTTATGAATCATCATATCAAGTTTTTCCTGATGGCTCCTACCGGAAGAGCTGCTAAAATTATGACTCAATATTCTGGTGCAAATGCATATACCATACATAAAAAAATATTCAGACAAAAATCCGCATTGGAAAACCGATTTCTGTTAGACAGAAACACCGAAAAAAATGCTTTCTTTATCGTAGATGAAGCGTCCATGATCAATAACTCTTCTTTTGAAAATCAAATATTCGGAAGCGGAAACCTCCTTGACGATCTTGTTTCTTTTGTCAATAACGGAAATGATTGCAGATTGATTATGGTTGGAGACAAAGCTCAGTTGCCTCCTGTCGGAACATCTCTCTCTCCTGCTTTAAATCCTAAAGAGATGGAATTATACTCCTCTAAAATATGGTACGGAGAATTAACCCAGGTGGTTCGACAAGAAAAAGATTCCGGAATCCTTATAAATGCAACCATTATTCGACGATTAATAGAAACCGGAAACATAGGAATCCCTAAATTCAATCTGAATTTCCCAGATGTAAAAAGTATTACTGGAAATGATTTCTTAGATGCTTTGGAAACAGCTTATTCCTCTTTTGGCATGGACGAGACAATTGTCATTACCCGTTCAAACAAATTGGCTGGACGATTTAATCAAGCCATTCGAAATCGAATCTTGT
Organism: uncultured Alistipes sp.; assembly: GCA_949296295.1. Lineage (GTDB taxonomy): Bacteria > Bacteroidota > Bacteroidia > Bacteroidales > Rikenellaceae > CASDZK01. Next base: position 5,029 of record CASFOM010000227.1, read on the forward strand.
TTCAAGAGGAAGAGTTGTCGGCAGGGGATATTTTAATGGTGGTCAAAAACAATTACTATTATCGTTCTGAAGAGGAAAATATAGATTTTATCGCCAACGGAGACATTATACGTATTCGAAGACTCCGCAATTACGAAGAGCGTTATGGCTTTCGGTTTGTTGATGCTCAAATTGTTCTGCAAGATTACGACAATTTGGAAATGGAATGTAAAATTATGCTGGATACATTGAACAGCGATGCCCCTTCGCTCAGACAGGAACAGGCGTTACAACTGTTTTCGGAAATAGAAAAAGAATATGCTCACATTACTCGAAAAAAAGAACGATATGAAAAAATCAGAGAAGATGTCTATTTCAATGCTCTACAAGTTAAATTCGCGTATGCAGTAACTTGCCATAAAGCACAGGGAGGACAATGGGAGTGTATCTTTATTGACAAGCTCCTTTATGGAAATGAACAAATGACTACCGATTTTCAACGTTGGCTTTATACAGCTATTACCCGGGCAAAACAAAAACTATTCTTTCTTAATTTCGACGATAGCTTCTTTGAAAAAGATACTGAACCGGATGACTAAAAACTTTAAAATCCATTTTCATCCCTTGATTAGAAAATTCCGGCTAATGCTCTGATCTCCCTTTTTCTCAGATGTTCATCAAACAAGGCAAAATAACATTCAATTCATTTGAAAAGGAAACCAAACAGTTTCTAATTCTCTTCCCCCCCCAAAAAAAACATTTGAGAAAGATAAAATATTCTGGACATCAAAAAAACCGCAAGCTCTTCTTTAAAGAAAACAACTTGCGGTTTTATTTACTAATCCTTTGAGTATATCTTTAATCCCGATAATCTAACTTTTTAATTGTTTAAGCGACGTTCTATCTCCTGAATATGAGCCGCAAACAACTTATCCGTTTCCATCAAATTCTGAATTGTCTTGCATGCATGAACGACTGTCGCATGATTCTTCCCTCCAATGGCTGCGCCTATCGTCTTTAATGGCAAATTCGTATGCATCTTGCAAAGATACATTGCAACCTGACGGGCTTGGGCAATCTCCCGAGTTCGTTTAACAGAGGCAAAATCTGCCGCCGAAACACCAAAATAATCACAGACTACCTCTCGAATGCTATCTGCTGTTATCTCTTTTTGTGAATATTTCACATAGGCTTTCAATATATCTTTCGCCAATTCTATCGTCGCTGGTTTATTTAACAAAGTAACATTAGCTACAAAAGAAGATATCGCACCTTCTATTTCTCGAATATTCGCATTGATGTTATTCGCCAAGAAATCAACTACATGATCCTCTATCGGCATCGATAATTTATGGCATTTACTGCGAATAATCTTTACTTTCGTGTCAAAATCAGGTGTAAACAATTGTACTGATAATCCCCATTTGAAACGTGTAATCAAACGTTGTTCTATATCCTTCAACTCTACGGGAGGCTTATCTGAAGTCAATATCAACTGTTTCTTGGACAGATGTAAATGATTGAATATATTAAAAAATATACTTTGCGTCCCTGGTTTCCCCGCTAACTCCTGAATGTCATCTATAATCAAGACATCCATCATTTGATAGAAATGAACAAAATCATTAATCTCCTTTTTCAACATGGCGTTTTGGAACTGCGCCTGAAACTTATGACAACTGACATAAAGAACATTCTTATCCGGATAACGTTTCTTTACCTCTGCCCCTATCGCTTGAGCTACATGGGTCTTACCCAATCCCGAATCTCCATAAATAAACAAGGGGTTAAACGGAGTCTTCCCTGGATCTACGGCTACAGCCATTCCCGCTGATCGAGCCAATCGATTGCATTCCCCCTCCACAAAACTTTCAAAAGTATAATCAAAATTCAATTGTGGGTCTACTACAATCTTCTTTACTCCCGGTATTACAAAAGGATTCTTTATATTTTGCGTATTGGTCCGATTCAAATAAGATGATATTGGGGCATTCTCATCTTCCCCTGACTCATTTTGAACCTGAGAAACCTGAGGTACCGCATATTTCAAACGTGTATTCTGTCCAAATTCGCTGCAAATAATCGGCTTCAAGAAGGGAATACAGTTCTTTTCAATATGAAAAACATAATTTTCATTCGGTACACGCAAACGAAGCGTCTGACCGTCATAACCCAACGGAACTATGGGTTTAAACCATCGCGTAAACTCCTCGTTAGTTGTCTCTTTTTTAATGAGTAACAAGCAGTTATGCCATATATCTGTATAAGAAGGACGAGATTTAGATAACATCTTTAGTTCATGATTATTGATGCAAATATTAGAATAAAAATGAGAAATAAAAAACGTTTTTACTCTTGTTTTTTACCAAAACTCTATTTTGATTCAGCAAACTCTGAATTATCAACAGGTTCGGTTTTCAAGTTTTTTTTCTCTTTTATTTTTTACCTTTTTCCCAAAAAGAAATGACAAAAAAATAATTCGCTTCCAATACTAAATAATGATATCAGAATACAAATAATTCAAGTATAAAACAATTATTTATCCTCATTTTACAATAATTCATACACAAATCTTATGCCCGTTCTGATAATTCAAACCATCGAAGACTCTTTTCTTCCAACTCATCATTACACGCTCCATAACAAGTGGACAAGGAGGTCAACTCTTCCACACTAAGGGTTCCTCTGCTCAACTGTTCCTCCAAACTCTTCTTCCGGTTTTCCAATTCCTCTATATCTTTTCCCAACTGTTCATACTCCTGACGTTCCTTATAGGTCAACTTAGAACTTTTTTCCCGAACAGGGCGAGAGGAAGAAGTAGAAGAAGAGGAAGAGATTAACGAACGTTCTTCACGCTTCTTCTCCTTTAACAATTCCATCTCATTACGATATTCAGTATAATTCCCTGCAAAAAAGCGAACCTGGCCATCTCCTTCCAAAACCATCAAATGATCCACTACTTTATCCATAAAATAACGGTCATGGGAAACGACAATCAAACAACCCGAAAATTCTTCCAAATAATTTTCCAGAACATTCAGGGTAACAATATCCAAATCATTGGTCGGCTCATCCAAAATCAAGAAATTAGGGTGCTGCATCAAAATCGTAAGTAAATACAATCTACGCCTTTCTCCCCCGCTGAGTTTATAAATATAGCTCTGTTGAGTAGAAGGGGGAAAAAGAAACCGGGTTAGCATTTGTGAAGCCGTAACAACACGCCCTCCCTCCAAAGTCACTACCTCTGCAACAGATCTTACTGCATCGATAACTTTCATCTGCCCATCAAAACTCATCCCCTGTTGACGGTAATAACCAAAACGAACACTTGCGCCTACATCTATAAAGCCACTGTCTGGAACAAGACTTCCCGTCAATAACTCCAAAAAAGTAGTCTTCCCTACCCCATTGTCTCCTACAATTCCTAACTTTTCATAACGAGAAAAGGTATAGGAAAATCGTTCCAATATCTTTTTTTCTCCAAATTTTTTGGAAACGTCTTTCATCTCAAAAATTTTCGTTCCAAGACGCTGCTTCTCCTGCTGAATACTCAAGACGCTTTCATGTCGCCGCTGAAACGCCTTCTCTTTCGTTTCCTCAAAAGCATCTTTCCGATATTTCGCCTTCGTCCCCCGAGCCTGTGGCATGCGACGCATCCATTCCAATTCCCGACGGAACAAATTTCGAGCTTTATCCACCTCATTATTGAACCGGGTAATCCGTTCCTCTCTACGTAAAAGATATTTCTCATAATTCCCCTGATAACAATATAGAGACATATCATCAAGCTCATAAATATCGGTACAAATACGGTCCAAAAAATATCGGTCATGGGTAACCATAAATAACGTTTTCCCATTATTCAACAGATAATCTTCCAACCATTCCGACATGGACAAATCCAAATGGTTGGTCGGTTCATCCATAAGCACTACATCATGTGCATCAATCAATACCTGAGCTAACGCCAAACGTTTCCGTTGCCCTCCGGACAACGTACCTATCCGTTGCTCCAAATCGAATATATGCAATTGGGATAAAATGGTTTGAATACGATGCTCTACCGACCATCCATCGACAGCATCCATTTGCAAGGACCATTCTGTAATGGAAGAAGCCTGACCTGAAGCAACTGCCCGTTCATAAGAAGCTACCGTTCGCATCAATTCACTGTCTGTGTGATAAATGGCTTCCAAAACTGTTTGATGGTCATCAAAAAAAGGCTCTTGTTGCAAATATCCTACGGAAATACCATTTCGGAAAACTACGTTTCCTGAATCCACTCCTTCCCGACCTGCTATAATATTTAATAAAGTACTCTTGCCTGCCCCATTCCTTGCAATAAGCCCGATACGCTGGCCCTCTGATATAGATAATGATAAATCTTTATATAAAAGAAGATCTCCAAAACTCTTGGTTATATTTTGCAACTGTATCATAAATGTAGCGCCTAAAAAACTAAAACGTTTGAGAAGAGGATATCATGGTACAGATTTGATTGACGATATCTGCTGCCACCTCTCTTTTGGCCTTTAATGCAAAATGATTTACAGAACCTTGCTTATCTATAATAGTCACTTTATTGGTTACATAGCCAAATCCTGCTCCTGGATCATTCAAGGAATTCAGAACAATACAATCCAATTGCTTTCTCCGTAGTTTTTCTATGGCATGTTCTTCTTCATGATCCGTCTCCAAGGCAAAACCAACCAGTATCTGACCGGAAGGTTTATGAGCCCCCAAAGTAGCTGCTATATCCACTGTCTCTTTTAATCGTAACAACAAATGAGGATCTCCCTCCTTTTTCTTTATTTTCAATGGTTCACAAATTTCTGGAGTATAATCTGCCACGGCTGCAGACATTACCATAATATCCGATCCCGCCTGAAGACATTGCATCTCTTTCAACATATCTGCCGCAGAAAGAGCCTCTATTTCCCGAATCCCCGAAATACTCCCTGGCAAGGAGGAATCTACGGAGGCCCGAACTACGGTCACCTCTGCCCCTGCATCAAGAAAAGCCGCAGCCAAAGCATATCCCATTTTCCCTGTCGAATAATTGCTGATATAACGAACTGCATCGATAGGTTCTATGGTCCCGCCGGCAGAAATAACTACTTTTTTCCCTGATAAACGTTTGGGTTCAGAAGATGACTGAAAAAAAGAATTCAAAGCATCCACAATCTCATCAGGTTCACTCATACGGCCTTTCCCTTCCAAACCACTCGCTAAAAATCCACTGCCAGGTTCAACAATATGAACACCATCCGAAACCAACCGAGACAAATTACGAACGGTAGATGGATGACGATACATATCCAAATCCATAGCCGGAGCAACAAATACCGGACATTTTGCGGACAAATAGGTAGTGACCAATAAGTTGTCTGCTATACCATGAGCCATTTTCCCCAAAGTATTGGCAGTGGCCGGAGCTACAACAAAAACATCTGCCCACAAACCCAAATCCACATGAGAGTTCCATGCTCCATTTTCCGGATTGAAAAAATCAACCAAAATAGGATGGCGTGACAAGGTAGCCAAGGTAAGTGGAGATATAAATTGTTTGGACATTGGTGTCATGATTACCCGAACCTCGGCTCCCCGTTTAATCAAGGCTCTTACAAGTATAGCAGCCTTGTAAGCTGCTATACCACCTGATATTCCCAATAAAACATGTTTATTTTCCAACATGACAAATGAATCTATTATGCTTCTTCCGTAGATTCCGGTTCCGTAAACGACAACTCGTTTTCCAAAAACTCTTCCGTCGCTACCAATACCGGTTTGGGCAAACGTTCATAATAACGAGAGATTTCTATCTGTTCCCGATTTTCAAACGTTTCTTCCAAATTGTCGCTAACATTCGAAAACTCGGTTAGCTTACGGCTTAATTCCTGTTTGATTTCCGCCGCAACCTGATTGGCTCGTTTGGCCATGATAACCACAGATTCATAAATATTACCGGTTTGCGCATCCAAATCCGATAAAGTTCTGGTGACTGTGTTGGTAGGAATAGTTCCTTTCTTCAAATCCATTTTATTGATTGTTTTATGTTCTGCGAAATAGGATTATTCTTTTTCTTGCTTAGGCTCTTCCGTAGGAAGCGTCTCTTCTATTATCGTTCCACGACGCGACTGCTTCAAGGAATCTCTTGACTGTTTCTTATCATTTCTCAACTGCATCGCTTCCATTTGTTTCTTTGCTTTTTCCTCTACTGCCTCTTCCGTCGTTTTCCCTTTGTCTATCTTATCAATTGCCTTTAACATCTTTTTCTCGCTACGCGCTTTCTTTCGGTCGGTTAAATTCAAACCTTCCCCCACCTTTTCAACCAATTCTTCTCCTTTAGACAATCGCGTAGCTATCTCATACATTCTTTCTGCATCCTTGCGGTATTCACTCTCTGGAAACTCTGAGATGAAATTCAAATAAGCATCTATCGCACCATAATAACGTTCCCTTTGTTTGTTTTCCACCGATGCCTTGGCATACTCATAATTCGACTTGACAAGCATATACAAAATCCGTTCCCTATGAGGAGTGGCAGGATATTGCTTCAATGCATTTCTAAAAGATGTTATCGCCGAATTATAGGCCCCTATATTATAATAAGTCTCACATTCCACAAACGACTTATCATATATACGATTTTCCAACTCTGCTATCATTTCATCGCAAGACTCTCCTTTCGGACTATTCGGATAACGAGCCTTAAATTGCTGAAAAGCGGTAATGGCCATCATTGAATAAGACTGATCCAATTCGGTCATCGGAGCTGATTCGTAAAAACTCATTGCATACAAATACTCCGCTTCTTCCAAAAAAGGACTGTCACTATGTTCTTTCCGAAAAGTATCAAAATATTCATTACTTGTAATAAAATCACGATTATTGTAATACGCTTTCGCCCGATAAAACAATATGGTATCTATTTTATCTGTCCCTCGGAAAACGGTTTCCATTTGATCAAACAAATAAATCGCTTTTTTATTTTTTTTACTTTGATACATCTCCAACGCATAACGATACAACGCTTCATAATCGCGCTGGCGAATCATTTTATCAAGGGATGTACACCCGATAAAAAGCATCAAAACACTAACTATCAGGCATATATTACTAAATTTCATAGGTATAGACTCTCTTTTATGCCGAACAAATTTAACCATATTTTTTTAACTTACAATTTTTCTAATCTTTCTAATAAGAATACAATACTGCCTTAACATCATCTTCTTTAACCATAAAATCTTTCCCTTTGTCCTTTTTATCTTTATAAATACGCTTTTATGCGTATTATTCGTATGGGAATAACCCGTAACTTTGTCAAAAATTTCAAGGAACTGTCTTGAATGGCTGTTTCTATCTATTCCTTGACCTAAGGAAATTTTTATACGTGAACACGTAAAATAAAATTACCCCAAATAGGATCAACGATATAGAACGGCTTTTAAAGACTTTCTGTGAAATGTCCTAAATTTAATTAAAAGCAAGATACTGTGGATATTTTTGAAAGAATCAAGAAAGACGCTGGCGGACCAATAGGCCAGTATCAAAAACTCAGTCACGGGTATTTCTCATTCCCTAAATTAGAAGGTCCTATCGCGCCTCACATGAAATTCAGAGGAAAAGAAGTTTTAACTTGGAGTCTGAATAACTACCTAGGATTGGCTGCACATCCTGAAGTAATGGCTGCTGACGCTGAAGCAGCAAAAGAATACGGTATGGCTTACCCTATGGGAGCACGTATGATGAGTGGACAGACTGTTTGGCATGAAAAATTAGAACGGGAATTAGCCGCTTTTGTAGGAAAAGAAGATGCTTTCCTTTTAAATTTTGGATATCAAGGAATGCTCTCTATCATAGATACTTTGATTTCAAGAAAAGACGTCATTGTTTATGATTCCGAAGCTCATGCCTGCATTATTGACGGATTACTCCTTCACAAAGCAAAAGGAGGAAAACGTTTCGTATATCCCCACAACAACATGGAAAACCTGAGATTACAATTAGGTCGTGCCACAAAATTAGCCAAAGAAAATGGCGGTGGCGTTATGGTAATTACCGAGGGGGTATTCGGAATGAAAGGTGACTTGGGTAAATTAGACGAAATAGTAGCCATGAAAAAAGATTTCGATTTCAGACTACTCGTCGATGATGCACACGGTTTCGGTACGATGGGAAAAAGAGGTTCCGGAACAGGAGAACATTTTGGTGTAGAAGACGGTGTTGATGTACACTTCTCTACTTTTGCTAAATCAATGGCCGGAATCGGAGCCTTCGTCGCTTCCGACAAAGAAATTGTCGATTTCCTTCGTTATAATATGCGCTCTCAAACCTACGCTAAATCTTTACCGATGCCTATGGTAAAAGGAGCTTTAAAACGTTTGGAAATCATACAAAAACACCCGGAATTAAAAGATAATCTCTGGACCATTGTCAGAGCTTTGCAGGCAGGGTTCCGCGAAAATGGATTTAACATAGGGGTTACCCAATCACCCGTTACCCCTGTATATATGAAAGGTAGCGTAGAAGAAGCTACAAATTTAGTCGTTGATTTACGCGAAAATCATGGGTTGTTCTGCTCTATTGTCACTTATCCCGTAATCCCTAAAGGAGAATTGATTTTAAGAATCATTCCTACTGCTGTCCATACTTTAGAGGATGTCAAATATACCATTGAATGCTTCAAAGCCTGCCGCTCTAAAATGGATAATGGGGATTATAATAAACCAATGCCAAATATGGCCGATAAATAATTGACCTCAATATGACTAGTCCTAAATAACCGTTACAGTTATTGGACAAAAATAAATTATTTATCACAGTTCAGCAAGGCTAGCCTTGCTGAA
>CASFOM010000228.1 GCA_949296295.1 uncultured Alistipes sp.
GGCTGTGCGGGTTCAAGTCCCGCTCCGAGTACAAAGTAGAATAGAGCCTTGTAAATAATTTTATTTACAAGGCTCTATTCTACTTTATCCTGGATGACTGTATTTATTATTATGAGATAATTATTAGACTCATTATTCAAAAAGGGCTGTGATTTTGAGCCTGTAGATTGAAATGACGTATGATAAAATAGGGTATAAGGATTATCTTTAATTTGTTTTAAGAACCTGAGTAATAATTTGATGCATAATATTTACTACTTTAGATATTGAGATAATACCGGTGTCAAAAGCAAAATTATAATTATTCAAATCGCCCCATAATTGTCCTGTATAGTGATGATAATGTTCTTTACGTAATTGATTGGTATTTTCAATAATATTTTGAGCATTACCATCAGATAATCCGTATTCTGCTATCGCCCGATCAATTTTATGTCGTATATCTGCATGCAGAAATACATTTATGGTATTGGGATGATCTTTCAAGATATAATTAGCGCATCTCCCGACAATAACGCATGATTCCTTTGATGCAATGTGACGAATAATTTTACTTTGAGTTACAAATAAAGCATCTTCGTAGGATAAACTTTTTTCTAATGGAACTTCATAATCCTGTAATATCATTTGATAAAGTAATGAATGGGATAATTTTTGTTCGTTATTTTTGATAAATTCTTCGGTGAAACCACTTTCTTTAGCTGCTAAAGAAATCAATTCTTTATCATAAAAAGCAATTCCTAATTTTTGGGCAATTAATTCTCCTATTTGATGACCTCCACTTCCATATTCGCGAGAAATTGTTATAACCAAGGGAGCGGTTGCTTTTTCTGATTCTGAAAATCCAATCTCTTTATTAGATTTTAGCCATAGATGAATAAACGATAAACGGGGCATTAATATTCGTACAAATGGACCTGTTAAAAGGGCAGAAATAATAGTTCCTTTTCTTACTCCTTCTATGCTTCCTGACATGCTCAGAGATAATATAACAGCTAGAACTACCAAAGAAACATCAAAAAAAACTTTGATCAACCCAAATTCCTTTTTAAATTTAATTGTCGCAAATTGAATGGTATATTCTGCACTAATCATTGTTACATCTGCTATTACTTCCAAACATATCCCCAAGGCTAATACCATACATCCGATAATTAGAGAAATCAATTTTAAATAATAAGATTCTGGAATATAATTATTAAGTAACCACATGGTTAAATCAGTGAATACCGATAACAAAAATGCTACTGGGAATTGCATCAATAAATCAATTTTCCGTGTACGAACACCATTTCTCCCCAATAATAAAACTTGTATAATGATAAGAAATACAGTAAACAAAAAGAAATAGGTTCCCATACTATAAGGGGTGTTGAGACTTGCTACATAAGGAATACTAGATATGGGAGAAGTTCCTAAATCCGAGCGGGTAATGATACTTATGCCGAATGCAATAATTAGTAGAGAACAACTAAAAAGTAGGTATCGATGTATTAATTCTGTTTTGCTTCTTGAATTATTTTCTTTCATAAATATTCTGTTTGATATGGATGTGCAAAAATATCTAATTACCTTTGTTCTTAATTTACATATTAGGACATATAGCATGCAGATTAAGCCAGAAGATTTGAATAGAGAAAAGAATATATTATCTATTGATAACATGTCAAAAGATGAGGTGTTTTTTAAAATTACCGGACGAGAAGAGTTTAATTTATTGCCTCATCTCCATAACAGGCATCAAATCATATATATATTATCAGGAACTTTGCATATAGAGGTGGATGAAATTAATTATTTTGCAACAGAAGGACAATTAGTATGGATTCCTCCATGTGTTTCTCATCACCTTTCAAGCAATAACAAACAAGTGGCTTTATTAGTTACTTATTTTTATATTGAGGAAATAGTGAATGATAAATTTTCAATATATATTACAGATGAATTGATCGTTCGTAATTTGTATTTTATTAGTTCATATGGGCGTATTAATAATAATGAAAAAAGCAACTTATTTTCTTTTGCAAACAGTTTCTTTAAGTTATTACCCCAAATAGCTAAAAAGACATCTTTCCCATCTCAACGGTATATTGCTTTACAGGATAACCGTTTATTCCCTGTGTTGGAATATATCAAGAATTATTTATATCAAGATTTAACTATAAGAAACGTAGCATTATATTTCGGTTTTTCAGTAAGAAGTCTAACTCGTTTATTTACAAACTCAGGGTTAAGTTTTGTTTCTTATTTGAATTATCAACGGGTTATTAGAGCAATAGAATTATTGACGGAGGATTCAAAAAATATCAAGGAAATTGCTTATAGTGTAGGTTTTAATTCTCCTGGTACTTTTAGTCGGATTTTTAGACAAATAACAGGAACTTCTCCATCAAAATATATAAAAAACAGAGAGAGATGGCCATTGAAAAAATAATATGGAGTTTTATAAACTTCTTTATTGGTTACATTTGAATAAAATACGTTTCTTTTACTTTGTATTAAAGAAATAAATACAAAAATTAAGTTGGCTTAAGTAAATAAAAGGTTAAATATGAAACCTGAATATATATCGTCGTTGGAGAATTGACACTCTTGGAATGAACGTGGTTAAGTTATAAGACAGTAAAGTAATCTTTAATTATGGGATAAATATAACATTATCAAATTATATTCTCTGAAATAAATTTGATAATGTTATATAATGAAAGAGGATATCTGCTTAATGTTACTTGTGGATAAACTTATTTATTTTTCTTTTAAAATAATTGATTTATTTTCAATCAAATTAGTTAAAGTAGCTTCTTCTCCTTTCCCTCTGAGATCGAATACAGAATTTTTATAGCCATATCCCGAGGCAGTTCTATACTGATATAATAAGTTATAAATTCCATTAGTTTCTATTTGTGCTACTCCTGCTTTACGATAAAAGGAAACATTTATGGTGTCTTGTGTATTTGTTCTAAAAGTTGCATGAATAGCATCTTCACGACCTGTTGTACTGTATAATAACCGTCCGCGACGAGAAATAATCCATTCATTTTCAGACTTTTCAAGAAGGTATGTATCGTCATCTTCTATGTTCCAGACAGAACGGCCATCTGCTTTATGTTTTTGAGTTAAGACAAGTTCTTCTTCTGGTAGAAAGAGATTCACTTTAGATGAATCTGCATTGAATGAAAAACATACGGTGCCTCCGGAGTTCGTTACAGAATTTACAGGTATTCTATTGTCTGATTCTTTTTTTACATATAGAATACGGTACATATCTCCCTTCCCTAAAGTGAGGGTGTCATTTTTTAATGAGACAATATCCAATGTATCTGTAAAATTTATTGTTTGTCGATTCCCTATACTTTTTCCCGTTAATGCAATTTTTGATTTATCAACTTGTTCCCAACTGTCGTATAATAACGTTGCCATACCTATAGAAGAGGCGGTTCCATCGCTATTTAAATTTATCCCTTGAATAATATGCTTATTAACAGGCATGACTTCAATCCAGTTTCCCACTAAATTATCTTTTGAAATATCTCGATTACTATTACTACAAGAGGATAATAAAATAGAGGATACCATGACTACTATTACCGATTCTTTTTTCATGACAATAAATTTAAAATTCTAAAAAATGATTATATACAAATTTGAAAAAAATAAATCGTACAGAACATTATTTTTGGGGAACTGTATGAAACTATTTTTATGTTGTATCAAACAAGGGGTACTGTATGATTTGGTAATGAAGATTATATCTTTTTATTTGTAAAAGGGTTATTTCTTTTTCCAAACGATATAACTCCTGTTTTTTGCCATTTTCTGCCACATATAATTATTCTCATCGCCGAATTCCCATCGTTTACCTGTTTCATCCACTGCCCATCCATAAGCTGAGGACCCAACTAAATAAACAGCATTTCCTATGTTTAAATCAACTAAAGCTTGAGAAAAATCGTGAAACGACTCTTGGGTCAATGTTTCTACCATAAATATTTCTCCATACCGATCACAAATAGCTCTTCGAATAGCCTTTCCTTTAGGTTCGTTATCAATTAAAACTCCATCTTTGACTAATGGGTACTGGCGGAAGAAATATCCATTCTTTTCAGTAGCTTTTTCAAATAAGGGAGAATTATCTGCAACACCAATCGTTATTTCTCCATCTATCGAAGCACAAAAACCTTTTTTTGAAAGTCCCCAGGCCAAAGGTTTCCCTTCCAGCACAAAAGCACCGACAATTTTTCCGTTATCTGCACGTACATCAGCAGCTTGTGCTGTGTAGATAATAGAAGAATCCTGTTTGTCTATTTCCCCTACATGAAGGGTTAATTCTGCATTATGAGGAATAAAAATTCGTATGGGGATGTCATTAATGGTTGTATCTTGAACTTCTGTAAATCCCTTTTTTGTGGAATCTACTTCCTGACCGATTCTCGGAAATGTCATAACTTCTGTTTTCTCCTCTGATTCAATTGAAATAGAGATTGTCTCTGTGTTTTTTTCTCTTTTATGGGAGGAAAAAATAAATAATAAGACAGCTCCTAATGCTATTAAGAACACAATCGCAGAGATTATCCCTATCCATAATTTACGAACTCGTAAATTTAATTTGTTCTCTCCAATAACCCGAATCTCGTCATCGCGAATATCCTTTATCTCTCTCATGTTATTTAACCTCCTTTTCTAAAAGCTCTTTTAGTTGTTTTAATGCCTCTTTTGATGCAGTAACGGTATGATTAAAAGTTGCTGCATCTGACAATATTAATTTTTGTTTTGGGACATTAATATAATAAATATAAGAACGGTTAATAATTAAACTCTTACCTATACGAATAAATATATTCCCATCCATTCCTAATTGTTGCGATATCATTTTTTCAATCTGCCCTAATTGATACGATAATACCCGCATTTCACTATCTGTTTGGACTATTGTAGAATAATTCCCATCGGAAGAGATGTATATAATTTGTTCTGGAGCAATACGAACCAAATCAATAGAGGTTGATATAATTAAAGATTTCTTCATTTCCTTCTTTTATTTCTTTCTTCCTTTTCTAAAAAAAATTCTTTAACTGTCAATACACTCAATTTTTTCTTCATCTAAGATTTAAAACAAATGTAACGATTTATTTTAAACAGATAAAAGAGAGATTCTCATAATTTTTTTATACAAATTAAAAATAAAAGGAGGAAGTATTTTAAAATACTTCCTCCTTAGATGAGTTATCTTTTTAACTATAAGATAATTGGCTATTCTTAATCTCCGAAACAGATTCCTGTTCCTCGAGCTGTGTCCATAATATCACTATCAGGATCTACAAAATTCATCTTGCCAATAGCTTCTGTAAATGGTACACTTACGATATCTGGATGACGGTAAGCAACCATATGTCCAAATTCTTTGTTTTTTACCAATTCAAATGCTTTTACTCCAAATTGAGTAGCCAATACTCGGTCATACGCAATAGGAATTCCTCCTCGTTGTAAGTGACCTAAGATAGTTTCACGAACATCTCCACTATCAAAACCGGCTGCTTTGATTTGGTCACTGACTTTGTAGGCTACTCCCCCTAAACGTACGTTTTCATATCCTACTTCATTGGATGCTGCTGCAAATTCACTACCATCAATAGGTTTGGCTCCTTCTGCTACCACAATAATTGCAGAACCACGACCTTTTTTGTATCTTGATTTCAGTTTTTGCACTACCTTATTTATGTCGTAAGGTATTTCAGGAATCAAACATACATCTGCTCCCCCTGCAATAGCTGCATGTAAAGCAATCCACCCCGTATGACGACCCATAACTTCCAAAATGAAAGTACGGTTGTGTGAGGCTGCTGTGGTAACCAACTTATCTATGGCATCTGTGGCAATTTGTACTGCTGTTTGAAAACCAAAGGTAAAGTCTGTTGCAGATAAATCATTATCTATGGTTTTGGGAACTCCAACAATATCCAGACCTTGTTCATACAATTTTTGCGAGAGTTTTTGAGAACCGTCTCCACCTATGCTGATAACGGCATCAACACCCATATATTGCAATTTGCGAATCATTTCTTCTGAACGATCCACATATTCCCATTTGCCTGTTTTTTTATTGAAAATAGGCCATGCAAAGGGACCCCCTTTATTTGTTGTTTCTATAATTGTTCCCCCTTGATAATGGATGCCGGCAACGGCTTTTTCATCCAATAATTTAACTTCGGTGGGTTCCCATAAAATACCGTTGTAAGCCTGAATACTACCGAGTACTTCCCATTCTTCACTTTCTTGGTGTGCTCGTTTCACAATTCCGCGAATAACAGCGTTCAGACCGGGACAATCCCCTCCACTTGTCGAAACCAGTATTCTTTTCATGAATCTTGTTATATTAAGTAATTCTTAAAATCAAAATTTGGCTCAAAGGTAATACTATTTTTTCAAACAATAAGTGTTTGAACCTGTTTTTATTTTTGCGAAGAGCATAATTTTTTATCCTTGCTTCTTAGGAGTTGATTGAATTTCTTTCAGAAAGATTTGAAAATTATTTTTACCTTGTTTGGGTTTGTTTGATGAAGAGGATAGCAAGTGATCTTGATGAAGAAAACGATCTTAACCAGTAAAAAAATTAAAGCATTGGTTTGGATTTCCTACTTCTGATAAATGAAAACAAATTTTTCTTGTGGAATAAGATACATAGGGGGCCTCCAATTTGTTATTTTGCTTCCATGTGTAAACTATAAGATTTTAATGCAGTAGAATCGATATCAACCCATTGAGGACCCAAAACCACTCGTAACTGATCCTTAGCTAAAGGAATAACCGCTGCTTGTAAATTATGGGATGCATTTACTTGTGATTTTGCTAATCGATATATGGCTGTACCTTTATTTTTATTCTCTAAATCTTTTACAGACCCCTTCCATAGTAATAAATTTGTACTTGTGGTGGTTGTAGAATCGTCTCCAGGATATTGAAATTTTTTCTCAAATAAGACATACGCTGTCTCTCCTATAATGGACAACCGATGACCGTAACCATCAAGAAAATCGGGCAATAAAGTTGGATAACTCCAACTCTCTCCCTCATTTTTACTGATGGATAAAAATACAAGAGAACGGGATGAGTCTCCTGCTAACATATATAATCGGTTTTGTTTGTCTTGTTCTGCTCGTATTACATATACATAATCTAAATTATAAAGATTGTGTTTTACTGCTATTTCAGGCAATTCCCATGATACTCCTTGATCGTATGATTTTATTTTATAAATTGGTTTTGGCCCCTCCGGAATGGATAAATCGGAATTACTGAAAAAAGCAGTTAATACTCCATGTCTATTCCTAAATACGGAAGATATCCCATTGTAGGAATAATTATTAATCAAGCTAAAGTTACTCCAACCAGACTGTTCTGCTTCATTAAATACACTTGATTGCATCACTCCTTGCCGAGGAAATAAGAAAAGAATATCGTTCCCTTTTTTGTCATTTGTACTACATACATCTATTCCTGTTGAAACAATACTGTCTGGTGCATAAAGACTTTCTCGGAAAATGATGTCAGGGTGTCTTTTCTCATTACCAGCAAATGCCAAATGGATACTGTCAGGCTGACAAGAACAGGTATAAACATATAGAATTCCTTTATGACTTCGAGAATGTATGGCAGATATGCTTCCTTGGCGACATGTGTCTTTGGCTATCAATACAGAGGGCATCGTTCTAATAGAAGAAGACATATCTATATATCTAATTCCTTTCCCATTTGACCGGTGATTCGATGTTTGAGCAATCAAATACAAAGGAGCAAAAAAGATAATCATCCATAATATCAGATATTTTACCACATTTTGCATAGTCGTAAATATATTTTTATTGTTTATGGCGAATACAATATGAAGTCATGGCTACAATATACAGTATCCAAATACTACAAAAGAAAAATAATCTGTAGTGATTGCGATTGATAAGCGTTTGTAATTCTTTTTCTGTTTTAATAACAGGAAGCGTATTCATGCTCCACTTAGCAAGAATGGTCCCTTTATGAAGGAATATTATGCCACTGTGTAATCGTGAACGAATCATGGATTTTAACACTATAGGATCAACATTGTAGGAGATGGTTTTGATTCCATGTTCTGAAAGGAAAGTTGTTATTTCGTTAGGAGTTTGTGTAGTAAATGTGATTATGGGGGTATGTGTGTTTTCTGCAAATTGATTTAACGCAGATAAATTTTGCAAAGAAGAAGGATTCAGTTTCTCTTTTTCTGGTAATATTATCCAAAATTGATCTCCTGCATCAGACAATATTTCTGTTGACCGATCTTTTCCGTTTTCATCTAATATGGCAAAATGGGAAATAGGAGGGACATATCCTTGAACAACCACTTCGTTTTTGGTGTCAATATATTCCCAAGTGGTACTGTCGTACCAGGTTGTATCTTCCAGTTCAAATTCTTGAATATCTCCTGTTTTTATGTTTTTATATACGAGTGTCGTTTTATATTCACTTTGAGGAGCGCCTTCGGGGATACTCATCGCTTCCGGAATATTGACTCCTGTTTTATAGGGTAGAAAATCGATTACGGGCAAGAAGAAAAGGGCATGGATTGGTATCCCGAAACTAATTGCTATTGAAAGGAATAAGGGTAAATAACTCTTTTGGGGTACAATATTTTCATGCCGTATATGGAATACGTAAAAAATTGCAACTGCTGTGAAAATTAAATTTTTTATAAATGTTGCATGATTACTTAAGGTAACGGCATCTCCGAAACATCCACAATCGGAAACTGGCGATGCTATTAAAATATAGAAAGTTAGTAATGTGAAAAAACACATAAATAACAACGTTATGTATGCGGTTATTTTCTTAAATAATCCGAATAATAACATCAGTCCAAGTAATAGTTCCATTCCGCATAGCAATACTGCTAACCAAGGAGCAATATCTGTCAATATATCTAAATGAAAAGCAACAAGATATTCTCGAATTTTTATAGCGGTACCCATAGGATCGACGCTTTTAACAAATCCAGAGAAGACAAATAATGCAGCAAGGATATATCTGGATAATAAAACAATTCGTTTCATATTTATTATTCTGTTTTTTTGATTTTTCGTAAAGATAAATAATCCTTATTATTTATCCAAAACAGAGACGGAACAAGATAAATCCTTGTTCCGTCTCTGTTTTTAAAATTCAAAATTAACTATTTTCATCCACCTCTGAAAATCATCTTCAGGCCATTTGGTTTGCAGAGGAACAAGGTTTGATGCATCTGCAAAGGGAGGATATTTCCCTCCATACAAAGTCAATCTACGATAATGATGGATAAAGATACCATTTATTACCGATAATGGTTGTATGTCTCCTACTGTTTCATAACGATGACAAGTTCGGAAGAATAAATCAAAATCTGCCCCTTGTTGAGAAGGATCCCAATAACCTACCTTTTCCAAAGCTTGTCTGTTCATTGCAATAGCTGAACCTGAAAATCCGGGTGTTGTTGAAAAACCATATTTTTTAAATATCTGTTCTGTGTATGTTTCCCAATTGCCATAACATAATTGTTGCATAAGACGAAGTGAAAAATTATGTTGTCCAAATAAGGAAATCAATGGATATTTAATTCGTTTCCAGCGTCGTGACAGTTTTTTCGTAATCTTTTGATTAACTATTCGATCATTACTCGCAAAACTGACTACATCTCTTTTTTCTTTCCCTAATATTTGCAACAGGCGACTATCCCAGTGAGGAGAAACTAATATGTCGTTATTAAAAAATACCAAGGTATCGCCGACTGCTGCAACAATACCTTGATTTTGACAATGAGGATAAGAATAATTAGCCTTATTGGCAATCACTCGGACTCCTTCTTCTTGTAATGATTGAAAAAATTCTCGACTTCCATCATCAGAACAATTATCAATAATAACCAACTCAAAAGGATGATCTGTATATTTGTTCAGGTATTCCCAGAACAATTTATTCATGTCCAGTTGATTATATATTGCCGTAATAATTGAAATCATAATAACGGTATTGTCCTGGGTAAGTTTTAATCATCATCCTCATCATCCGAAATATTATCATCTATAATATCTTCGGCGCCTTTTATATCGTCATCATAATATTCTTTGTCATCGTCGTCATCCGTATTCCCATCATCAATTTTAACATCTACTTTAATCAGGTAACTGGCTAATTCCGTCTCCAAAACAATAGCATAAAAAAAATCTCCCGGACCTTTATCTACCCGAATCATATTTTCACTATATCCATTCGGATATTGTTTCCTTAGTTCCGCTTTCAGTTCTTCACTCAAATTTTTATAACTGACCACCAGTCGCTTCTTAGCGTTTGTCCCTTTATTATTCATATATTTTCTGTTTCATTTTTTTTGCAATAATACATCAAAAAATATAATTGCAAAATAATTTTCATAAAATTTATTTTTTTACCTTTACCATATATAAATTTCATCGATGGACTTATCTATGAATCAACAAGAACAACGAATCAGAGAGTTGCGGGAAATATTAAACAAACAAAATTATAATTATTATGTGTTGAATAATCCCTCAATTTCCGATTATGAATTTGACCAACTGCTCAATGAATTAAAAGAGTTGGAAGCCCGTTATCCGGAATATTATGATGAAAATTCTCCTACGGCCAGGGTTGGTAGTGATATTCAACAAGAATTTGAGCAAGTAGAACATACTTATCCCATGTTGTCTTTAGGCAACACTTATTCTCAGGAGGAATTACGGGAGTTTGATAGTCGATTGCAAAAGGAGTTGGCAGGGGAGTCCATACAATACGATTGTGAATTGAAGTTTGACGGAACGGCTATATCGTTGGTTTATCGTGATGGACGACTGATTCAGGCTGTTACTCGTGGAGATGGAACTCGAGGAGACGATGTAACCATGAATGTAAGAACTGTGAAAAGTGTTCCATTGGTTCTTCAGGGAAATGATTATCCTCCCTTTTTTGAAATGAGAGGTGAAATTTATATGCCTCACGTTTCGTTTAAACGACTGAATGCAGAACGTGAAGAGATAGGGGAATCTCCTTTTGCCAATCCCCGGAATGCTGCTGCTGGAACATTAAAACAACAGAATCCTCAAATAGTAGCTCATAGAGGGTTGGAGTGTTTTGTATATGGATTGTACTGTGATGATTTTCCTTTTGATTCTCATTATGAGGCTTTGCAGAAAGCAAAAGAGTGGGGTTTTCGAGTATCGGATGCGATGAAACGGGTATCTTCTTTGAATGAGGTGTTTGAATATATTGCTTATTGGAATACTCATCGGGCAACTTTACCTTATGATACTGATGGCGTAGTCATTAAATTAGATAATTACCGACAACAGGAACAAATTGGTTTCACTGCTAAAGCTCCGCGATGGGCTGTCGCTTATAAATTTAAGGCAGAACGGGCCGTTACCCGTCTTAAATCCGTAGATTTTCAAGTAGGGCGTACCGGTGCTATTACACCTGTTGCCAATTTAGAACCGGTACGATTGGCAGGAACCATTGTCAAACGAGCATCTTTACATAATGCAGAACAGATTGCTTTATTGGATATTCGTATCGGTGATATGGTTTATGTGGAAAAAGGAGGGGAGATTATTCCTAAAATTACAGGTGTGGATTACAATCAGCGGGATTTGTTTGTTCAACCATTGGAATATATAACTCATTGTCCTGCTTGTGGAACTTTGTTGGTCAAAGAAGAAGGAGAGGCAAAACACTATTGTCCGAATGCGACGCATTGTCCTCCTCAGATTTTGGGACGTATCATCCATTTTATCTCTCGAAAAGCAATGAATATAGATGGATTGGGGGAGGAAACCGTCGAGTTGTTATACAATAATGGTATTATAAAGGACATTGCGGATTTATATACGTTAAAAAAAGAGGATTTAATCCCTTTGGAACGATTGGGAGATCGCTCTGCTCAACGAATTTTGGATAGTGTCTCAGAGAGTTTGAAAGTACCTTTTTCACGAGTACTTTTTGCTATTGGAATTCGTTATGTTGGAGAAACGACTGCAAAAAAGATAGCCCATGCTGTACAAAGTATAGATTCATTGCGGCAAGCAACTAAGGAAGAATTATTAGAAATAGACGAAGTAGGAGAAAAGATAGCAAATAGTATTTTATCATTTTTTCATGATGAAATTAATTTGCAGATCATTGAACGTTTGAGAAAAGCGGGGGTTTCATTGGAAGCCAAGAAAGCGATTGTTAAATCGGAAAAACTGTTTGGTAAAACGATTGTTATTTCTGGTGTGTTCACACAACATTCTCGTGAAGAATACAAGACCATTGTGGAAGAAAATGGAGGTAGGATAGCTACTTCCATTTCTTCGAAGACAACGTTTGTGTTGGCAGGAGAGAATATGGGCCCATCTAAAAAGGAAAAGGCTATAAAATTGGGAGTTCCTTTGATTGATGAACTTCAATTTTTATCCATGTTATCATGACTGTAAAACAATTCGTGAAAATTACAAATTATCGGATAGAGATTGGGGAAATTGTGCTTTATTTTGATGTGGAGTTTTCTTTACGTCGAACTATGGCTATTTATCTTAAGATTCAATCTGGTCAGATTCTAATGGTTATAAAAGCTCCTAATGGAGTCAATATCAAAGAAGTTGAAAAATTTATTTTGCGAAAGCAAAAATGGATTCTGAAACATAGGAAACAATTGGAAACGTTATTGACTTCTCGTTCTTTTAAATCATACGAAGATGGCTCACAACATTTATTATTAAATGAACCTTTGGAATTAAAAATCATTTTGGCTCTATTCAATAGAGTAGAACGAAAGGGAAAGTTATTGTGTGTTTATACTCAAAACAAAGATCAAGTTACTATAAAAAAACTGGTAAAAGAATGGTATGCTCAACAGATTCCGTTGTATATGATACCGATTATACAACCCATTATTAACAGTTTTTGTTATCGATATAAAGTACATTATAATCGATTGGAGTTTAAATATGTTCATAGTTATTGGGGGGTATGTACCGGTAAAGGAGTAATTCGATTGAATATTGAATTATTGAGGGCTCCTCGTGAGTGTATTGAATATATCATTACTCACGAATTATGTCATTTGGTACATCATAATCATTCTGCTCGTTTTTATCATTTACTATCCCAAGAAATGCCCGATTGGAAACAACGAAAAGAGTTATTGTATCGTTCTATTTCATGTAGAGAGTAAGTAATTCTGTTTTATTTATATAACCCTCCTCCCAAAGCCATATACAAAGTAGCATAAGCAGTTAATTGATTACTCAGTAACTGGATATATTGTATTTGTGTAGAAAAATAGGTTCGCTCTGCATCCAATACTTGTAAGTAATCGGTACTCCCGGCAGCATAAAGTTGTGTTGTCATTTTACGAATATCATTGACAGACTCTAAAAGTGCTTGATATTTTTCTATCTCTTGTTTGTAGGTATGTATTGCTGACAAGGCTTGTTCTACTTCAGAAAAAGCATTAATAATGGTTTGTTCATATTGTAAAAC
>CASFOM010000229.1 GCA_949296295.1 uncultured Alistipes sp.
AAAAAGTGTTAATGAATCGTTATAAGGTTTATGAATAATTGATAAGAAATTTTATTTTGTATTTCTAACTTGTATTCATAAAAAAAACTTACCTCATTGAGGTAAGTTTTTTTTATGAATATTTCATTTTATCGTAATCGAATTCGTTGACCAGGTTTTATTTGGTATCCTACATCCATATAATTCATACGAGCTAATTGCTCTAATCTAATTCCATATTTTTGAGAAACGAAATGGAGTGTTTCTCCCTTTGAAACCAAATGGGATACTATACCGTTTAATGATTTTTTCTTTTTAAGAGATATATATACGATACTTCCTGCTCTAATTTGTTGAGGATTAGTTGCCATATCATTAAATGCCAGAAGTTTGTATAGCCCAATTTTCATTCGTTGTGCAATTGTTTCGAAAGTGTCTCCTTCTTCTGCTATAACAAAACGGGTATTGTTGTTAACATAAACAGGCATTTTCCCCTGCCGAAGTACCGCATATTCATTGTTCTGTATACGAGGACCCGCATATTCATAAGATGGATCTACTGCTGAATGTGTTGTATTGCTTTGAGTAGTCGTTGTTGTCGTGGTTGTGGTTGTTGTAGTAGTTGTAGTTGTCTCTGGTTTAGGTTGAGCTTCGTTTTGTATGACTTGTCTGTCTAATTCATATAATTTATAAGTCTCAATAGAATTAATTAATAAATTGGCATAATTGGGATTTGTTGCATAGCCTGCTTTTGCTAAACCATTGGCCCATCCTGTATAATCGGTAGGATCTAAATCGAATAAAAAACGATATCTGTCAGAATTGGATAAGAAATAAGAATGGTCCGCGTAAGAATCATATACATTTTGATAACGACGGAAACATTCATCAGGAGCATCGTCATCATGTTTGATTGTTGCGCCTTGCCAATCTGATTTACATTTAATACCGAAATGGTTATTAGCTTCTTGGGCCAAACGACTATTCCCATTTTGGGATTCAACAAGAGCTTGTGCCATTTTTATACTGGCAGGAATACCAAATTCTTCCATGCTTTCGATGGCTAAAGGACTGTATTTCGAAATATATTCATTTGCTGTCATCTTCTTTTGTGTCCATCCTGAGACAGCAAACAGACAACCGAAAATGCATAAAAAATAAAATTGTCGTTTCATGTTGTTTTGAGTTTAATGGGTTTTCAGATTTACATCTGGTTTCTCCAAGCAAGTATTATGGATTACGTAATTTTTTTGTAATGCTCAAAATACGGCTTAATATTATTGCAAGCAAATATACTTTATTTTTTGTAAGGAGCAACATGTCTGCTGAATTTTCTCTACTATTAAAAGGGTAAAACTATTGATGTCAATAGATAATCATTGCTTTGAGGACATTATAAAATAATGTGTAAGAATGAGAAATTAATGCTTTTTTAGTAAGAATTTTACTAAATGAATCGATAAATCTTTTTTTTTGATAACTTTGCAATAGATTGAAATAAAAATAGAACGTAATAATGGAATTTACAACTCTTTGCGATAGTGTTTTTACTGCTTCGATAAACGATTATCATAAATACGATGATGTTGATTATCCTATTTCTAATCCTTATCCGACAAATTCTTTGGAATATTTGTTATATGCCAAAAATTGGATTGATACGGTACAATGGCATTTGGAAGATATCATTCGTAATCCGTCCATCGATCCTGTAGAGGCATTGGCTATTAAACGTCGGATAGATGTCTCCAATCAGAATCGTACGGATATGGTGGAGTATATTGATTCTTATTTTTTGGATAAATACAAACATGTCAAGCCAGAATCGGATGCTACCATTAATACGGAAACACCTGCTTGGGCTGTGGATCGTCTTTCTATTTTATATTTAAAAATATACCACATGCAGTGTGAAACAGAAAGAACGGATGCAACACCGGAACATGTACAGCAGTGTCAAGCTAAATTAGCAGTATTAAATACTCAAAAACAAGATTTATCATTGGCTATTGAGGAATTGTTGTCAGATATAGAAAAAGGACGTAAATACATGAAGTTGTATAAACAGATGAAAATGTATAACGACCCTAGTTTGAATCCTGTTCTTTATGCAAAGAAGTAAAAATAGACATATACTGATTGTTCGTTTGTCTGCAATGGGAGATGTAGCTATGGTTGCATCTGTATTGGAACAGTTTTGCCGACAAAATCCTTCCGTATATGTAACCATGGTTACCAATACATTTTATAAGCCTTTTTTTGATCACATACGAGGAGTTGTTGTTTATTGTGTTGATTTGAAAAAGCGCCATAAAGGAGTAATGGGGGTCGTTCGTCTTTGTTTATCATTGCTTTTTAAATGTCGATTTGAAATGGTTTTGGATTTGCATGATGTTATTCGTAGCAAAGTGCTTCGTAAACTATATAAGTTGGCAGGAAAAAAAATTATTGTTTTGGATAAAGGACGGGATGAAAAAGATCGATTGACTCAATTTCCTGATAAAAAATTTCAGCCATTAAAAACGACAATAGAACGATATGCAGATTGTTTTGTTCGGGCAGGGTTCCATTTGAAAATGCCTTCTGCTCCAAGTCGTAAATATTATGAAATGCCCGCTCAGATGCGTGAGAAAATTGGCTTAAAGAAAAAAACAGGGAAATGGTATGGCGTAGCTCCTTTTGCTCAACATCAGGGGAAAATCTATCCCATTCATTTAATGGAACAGGTAATTCAGCAACTTTGTGCTGATCCAGCAGATACCGTATTCTTGTTTGGAGGAGGGAAGGATGAACAAAATGTTACCGAATCTATCGCTCAGAAATATGATAATTGTATTTCTGTGATATCCAAATTATCTCTTGCCGAGGAAATAAAATTGATTTCCCATTTGGATTGTATGGTCAGTATGGATTCTTCTGCTATGCATATTGCTTCATTAGTGGGGGTTCGAGTTGTCTCAGTATGGGGGGCGACCCATTATTATGCAGGATTTTTGGGATATGGGCAACGAATAGAAGATATTGTAGAGGTTAATCTGGATTGCCGTCCATGTTCCGTTTATGGAAACAAACCTTGTTTTAGGTATAGTTATGAATGTATGAATGCTATTGTCCCTCAACGTATTGTCGATAAAGTGAAACAAATACAATAAGTAGAAAATTTCGCAGAATGCGCGACATTAATCATATATTGAAACAATACTGGGGGTATGATTCATTTCGTCCTTTACAACGAGAAGTTATTCAGTCTATTTGTTCTGGTCATGATACTTTGGCTTTGATGCCTACTGGAGGGGGAAAATCTATTACATATCAGGTATCAGCTTTAGCTTTGGAAGGAATTTGTATTGTTGTTACTCCATTGATTTCATTGATGAAAGATCAGATTGATACGTTAAAGAGGAAAAAAATTATGGCTCAGGCTGTCCATTCCGGATTAACAGCTCAACAAATAGATACTATTTTGGATAATTGTGTCTATGGGGATTATAAATTTCTGTATGTTTCTCCAGAACGTTTGGATACACCTATATTTCGCGCTCGTCTTGAAAAGATGAATGTATCCATGTTGGCAGTAGATGAAGCTCATTGCATTTCTCAATGGGGATATGATTTTCGTCCTGCTTATTTGAAAATAGCAAATATTCGTTCATTGATTCCTGATGCTCCTGTATTGGCTGTAACGGCAACAGCTACTCCTAAAGTGGTTTCGGATATCATGGATAAACTGAATTTTGAAAAGCCGAATGTCCATAGAATGAGTTTTGCCCGTAAAAATTTGTCGTATATTGTTAGAAATACGGATGATAAATTGACACAATTACTCAGAATCATTCATGGAGTTAAAGGTTCGGGGATTATTTATTGTCGAACTCGTAAAGCGTGTGAAGAGTTATCCGAACAGTTGATAGCAGAAGGTATTTCTGCCGATTTTTATCATGGAGGATTGAGTTATCAAATCCGTTCTTCACGCCAAGAAGCATGGTTGTCAGAAAAATTATGTGTGATGGTGGCAACTAATGCATTCGGAATGGGAATTGATAAAAGTAATGTACGTTATGTAGTTCATTATCAAATTCCTGATTCATTGGAAGCTTATTATCAGGAAGCAGGACGTGCTGGTCGTGACGGGTTACCCGCATTTGCTGTTTTATTATATGGTTCTTCAGATCGTGCATCTGCTTTACAACGTTTGGTGAATGAATTTCCTAAATTGACAGAAGTTAGACAGATATATAATATGTTGTGTAACTATTATGGAATTGCTGTTGGTGAGGGAAAATTATCCAGTCATGATTTTAATTTATATGACTTTTCTTCTAAATTTCACTTTTATTCCCTTACGGTTCTTAATGCAATTCATATTTTGCAGTTATGTGGTTATCTTACTTTGACAGAAGAATTAGACCATCCTACTCGGATTCGATTTACAGTAAATAGAGAAGAGTTGTATCGTATCCAACTTCTTCGTGACGATTTAGAAAAACTTATTCAAATATTATTGCGCCTTTATACTGGATTATTTTCCGATTTTGTCGCTATTGACGAAGAATATATTGCTCATCAGTCGGGTTATACAGTGGAATATATTGGAGAGGCTTTTCGAAAATTGTGGACATTACGTGTGTTACAATATATTCCTCGACGGAAAACACCATTGCTTGTTTTTAATGAAGAAAGACTTTCTGAAGATAATTTGCGCATTTCTCCTGAAAGTTATATTTATCGGAAGGAAATGGCAGAAAAACGACTGAATGGTATGTTTGAATATGCGGAACGGAAAGACCGTTGTCGAAGTTTGTTGTTACAAAATTATTTTGGGGAAAGTACAGAAGAAAGTTGTGGTTGTTGCGATATTTGTCGTAGTTCAAAAACAGTTACTATTAGTGAACAAGAGCGCATTCGGACAGTTTTAATATCGGGATTATCGAATGGTCCCATAGATATTAAAACTCTTGTTAATCATGTATCTGGGAATCGGGATTTGGTAGTTTCAGAATTGCGTAGATTGATTGAAAAGGGAGAAATAGAACAATATAACGATGGAAAGATAGGACAAAAATTTTCTTAATTAAATAAAAAGGAGAAGTATAATGATGAAAAGAAGAAACATGTGGATAGCTTTAATGGCTATATTATTAGGATGTTTGACGACTCAAAAAGGGGTTTCTCAGACTGTTAAATTGTTTAATGGAAAGAACTTGGATAATTGGAATTTGTTTGTAGAGAAAACAGATACAGATCCTAAAGATGTTTTTAAAGTACAGGATGGTGTGATCCGTATAGAAGGAATGCCGATGGGGTATATGTACACACAAGAACAATATGATAATTTTAAGCTGCATGTAGAATGGCGTTGGGTAGGGAAACCTTCAAATAGTGGCGTTTTTTTGTTCGTTCAGGATGGAGAAAAGACATGGCCTAATGCAGTAGAATGCCAACTTTGTGCTGGAGATGCAGGGGATTTTGTATTATTAGGAGGGTCTGATCTGGCTGAATTTAAACTTAAACCAGGAGAAACACGTCCTGCTTTTCCGGTAGTTAAGAAGTATCAGGAATCTTCAGAAAAAGATGCAGGAGAGTGGAATGTAATGGACATCGTTTGTCAAGATGGTAATATAGAAGTAAGAGTTAATGGTGTATTGCAAAATAAAGGTTCTCAATCATTGCATAAAAAAGGGTATATTGGACTTCAAAGTGAAGGAGGACCATTGGAGTTTCGTAAAATACAGTTAAAACAATTGAAGTAGGGTATATTCAATAAAGAATTAACAACCCCCGAGAGTAAAAAATTCTCGGGGGTTGTTAATATGGATAATTATTATATTGTCAGTTTTAAATTGGTGCTTTTTAGAAAATGTGTAAATTTATAAACAGACGCTTTAGTAATAAGTTGTGTCACAGAATATTCCTATTCTGTTGTTAAAAAATATTCTTTAATTCAATTAAGGATTGTATTTCATAGGTAGGAGGAGTATCACATTTTATATTTTGGAAATTGAAATAAATGGAGTCCATTCCTGATTCAGATGCTCCCCATATATCATTATAAGGGTCATCTCCAATCATAATACAAGTTTTTGGAGTAACCTTAACTTGTTTCATAGCATAGAAAAAAATTTCAGGATTAGGCTTATTTACACCAGCAAATTCAGAAGTAACAACAGAATTGAAATATTTTTCAATTCCTGCATATTTGATTTTGTTAAACTGTACTTCATTAAAACCGTTGGTAATCAATCCTAATGGATATTTCTCATTTAGATAAGTTAAAACTTCTTCCGAATGAGGAATTAGATTATTATAGTGCGGAGTGATTTGAAGGTAAGAGTCACTGAGTTGTAATGCTAATTTATCATTTGTAATATTTACACTGGCCAATAATTTAATAAAACGGTCGTTTCTTAATGTTTCTCGTTGAATTAATCCGTCACGGTAATCAATCCATAATTGAGAGTTGATATTTATAAAAGTGTTATAGAATACAGAAAAACTATCAAAATAACACTCCATTTTATAAAGAGAGAATAATTCAGATAAAGCGCATCGTTGATTTTCTCGGACATCCCAGAATGTGTTGTCTAAATCGAAAAATAGATAATCGTATTTTTTCATTATTTTTTAGAAATATAAATAAAGTAAAGGGGTAGTAGCTCATTTAGCGGAGGCAAAGGTAATAAAACATTGTTTAATATTCCTATTATATCGAATTTCCTGTCTTTTATCCGTCAAAATGACAGACTGAACGTCTGTATGTCATATAAATATGTCAAATATTTTGCCATTATCCTGTTATTTTCGGGTTGGCATAATGATTGATTAATTGGATACAGATTGTGTAAATCTAAAAAACAACATTAAAAATAATATTATAAAAACATAGAATCATGGGAAAAATTATTGGTATTGATTTGGGTACGACAAATTCTTGCGTAGCCGTTATGGAAGGTAATGAACCGGTAGTAATTACCAATAGCGAAGGTCACCGTACAACACCGTCTATCGTTGCTTTTACGGATGGAGGAGAAAGAAAAGTAGGGGATCCTGCAAAGCGTCAGGCAATTACTAATCCTGAACGTACAATATTCTCCATTAAACGTTTTATGGGGGAAACATGGGATAAAGTACAAAAAGAAGTTACACGTGTACCTTATAAAGTAGTGTGTGGTTCTAATAATACTCCACGAGTAGAGATAGAAGGGCGTCAATATACTCCTCAGGAAATTTCTGCAATGATTCTTCAAAAAATGAAGAAGACAGCAGAAGAATATTTAGGACAAGAAGTGTCGGAAGCAGTGATTACTGTTCCTGCTTACTTTTCTGACTCTCAGCGTCAGGCAACAAAGGAAGCAGGTGAAATAGCAGGTTTGAAAGTTCGTCGTATCATTAATGAACCTACCGCAGCTGCTTTGGCTTATGGGTTGGATAAGAAATCGAATGATATGAAGATTGCTGTATTTGACCTTGGTGGAGGTACATTTGATATCTCTATTTTGGAATTGGGAGACGGTGTCTTCGAAGTGAAATCAACGAATGGGGATACTCATTTGGGAGGAGATGACTTTGACCACGTTATTATCGAATGGTTGGCTAATGAATTTATGTCAGAGTATAATGTGGATTTACGAAAAGATTCACGTGCTTTACAACGTTTGAAAGAAGCTGCAGAAAAGGCAAAAATAGAGTTATCCAGCTCTACGACGACAGAAATAAACTTGCCTTATATCATGCCTGTTGATGGTGTTCCACAGCATTTGGTGCGGACTCTTACACGTGCTAAATTTGAACAATTGGCTGATTCATTGATACGTGCGACAATCGAACCATGTAAAAATGCATTACGCGATGCAGGTTTGACTACCAGTGATATTAATGAAGTAATTTTGGTAGGAGGTTCTACACGTATTCCAGCTATTCAAAAGATTGTTGAGGAATTCTTTGGAAAAGCTCCGTCCAAAGGAGTTAATCCGGATGAAGTGGTAGCTATTGGAGCTGCTATTCAAGGGGGAGTGTTAACCGGAGAAGTGAAGGATGTACTGTTGTTGGATGTTACTCCATTGTCATTGGGTATTGAAACGATGGGTGGTGTGTTTACCCGTTTGATTGATGCCAATACGACGATTCCTACTCGAAAAAGTGAAATATTCTCTACGGCATCGGATAATCAACCTTCTGTAGAATTACATATTTTACAAGGGGAACGGCCTATGGCTCGAGATAATAAGACATTGGGACGATTCCACTTGGATGGTATTCCTGCTGCCCCTCGTGGTGTGCCTCAGATTGAAGTGACATTTGATATAGATGCTAATGGTATCTTGAATGTTTCTGCTAAAGATAAGGGAACCGGTAAAGAACAAAAGATACGTATAGAAGCGTCTAGTGGACTTACGGAGCAGGAAATTCAGCGGATGCGAGATGAAGCAAAAGCGAATGAAGCGAAAGATAAAGAAGAACGGGAACGAGTTGATAAATTAAATACGGCAGATTCTCATATCTTCTCAACTGAAAAACAATTGAAGGAATATGGTGATAAGATTCCTGCGGATAAGAAAGCTGCAATAGAACAGGCATTAAATGGATTGAAGGAAGCTCATAAAGCTCAAAATATAGCGGATATAGATCGTTATATGACAGAACTGCAAAATGCATGGCAAGCAGCTTCACAAGACATTTATTCAGCAGGAGGTCCTGCTAATGCAGAACCCAATGCAGGTCAAAGTACAGGTTCAACAGGTGCGACAGGTACATCGTCAAATAATAATGGTGACAATGTGACAGATGTTGAATTTGAAGAAGTGAAATAATTGTTGATTATTGACTAGTCCAAAATAACCGTTACAGTTATTGGACAAAAATAAATTATTTATCACAGTTCAGCAAGGCTAGCCTTGCTGAACTGTTTCTTTTTATAG
>CASFOM010000230.1 GCA_949296295.1 uncultured Alistipes sp.
AAATGGAAAAAGCCCGGTACAATACCGAGCTTTATTCCAATCTAAGAGCGCCTCTTAATAATGTTAAACCGTCCAACTTTTGGGGGGGCACATCACTTTTTAGTCAGTCTCTTTTAATTGCATCAGAAATATCAATCTGTCACATTATTGAGAGAGAAGAGATGAAGCGCGGGGAAAGTGTCAATGATGAAATCATCCCAATAATCATATTTGTCCTTTCCCCATTCTCTTGTTACGCCTGTATTCCTTCAATAGCCGGAGTTTCCGGATTTGTCGAATTCAATTCTTCTTCAATATAAGTTCGGGTTAAAATACGGCGATAAATATTCGCAACAGCCCAAGAACCATAAATTCCTAAAGTGAGTATGGTAAGAATTCCTTGAATAAGGAAATAAAGATAATCTTTACTTATACAGGGAGTGTAGCCAATACGTACAGGAGCAGGCGTTCCATCGGCTTGTATCAATTCCGAATGACGGATAAACAGATGATAAATGCGAATGGATGCAGCGGGGAAATAGAATCCTAAGGTGATAATGCTTAATAATAATTGACCTAAGATATACCCTGCTCCATTGATGATATGATTGGCTTTTAATCGGACAGTGATACCATTAATGGTAATGTCAATAATCCATCGGTAAAGCAGATACACATAAAAGGAGGCAATAGGCAAGAGAAGCAGGAAATAAAATAGCCCTCCTGTTTGAGGCGGTAAGAACGAGGCTATAATAGCAACAAGTATGAGCGGTAATAAATAAGCAACAATAGTAATCCCGAATAGTGTTGAGCCAAGTCCGTTAAATTGAAATGATTTGCCTCGATAATTGGTGTTATTAACAAAGAAACGTAAGATGCGGGCTTCGAGCCAGAAAGCATATATCCCTATGGTTAAAATACTTAATAGAAGACCGGGAAGAACAATACGCAGATAACCTCCGAAGGTACAACGACAGACCAATCGCTCTCCTGAATATTCAATATTTTCAATATACAGCTTGGTGAAAAAATACTGAATAAAGAGCATGACTACTAAATAAATAAATATGTATAAGAGCATGTTTGTAGTTCTTGCCAAGACTTCCTGTTGGGTTAATTCGGAAGAAACGGTAGCAAAACTACTGAGGGCCACCACATAAAGCCAGGTTGCTATTAGATAAATCAGAAAAAAAGGGAACAAACGAAGTCCCGTCAAGGTGGAATTCAGATAATTCTTCATCATGATTGGTTGTTTTATAATGAACAGAAAAAAGTTTTGTTATAACAACAAATTTAATGGATTAATTTGATATATACTTATGGTTAAAAAGAATATAATATATATATTTTTTATTGATTGGAGTCGGAATAATTTTAAAAAGATTTTTTTTGGAAAAAACAAAGAGATGTGCCTGTCTTTAAACGGACACATCTCTATCTTCTATTAAGATTATAACAACAAAGTCTGAACGTTTACGATAAAAATCTATTCGTTTTTTTTGCCGACATGAAACCTTATTGCTTGGTATTAACAGATTAAGCAATTACAGGTCCAATACGGTATTCCATCCATGGCGATCTTCCGCCCGACCATGTTGTATGGCCACAACAGCTTCATACAGACGAGTACACCAAGGACCCGGTTTGTCTCCATAACTATAACGTTTTTTGGTTTCCGGATCATCAATGTATCCAATAGCTGTTACTACGGCTGCTGTACCACAAGCCCCGGCTTCGGAAAATTCGGATAATTCTTCCACTGGAATATGACGGCGTTCTACTTTTAACCCCATCTCTTCCGCTAAAGTACACAAGGTCATATTGGTTATTGAAGGCAATACGGAAGAAGATGCCGGCGTAACGTAGCTGTTCCCTTTAATACCGAAGAAATTGGCTGCTCCACATTCGTCAATATATTTCTTTTCTTTGGGATCAAGATAAAGAGCATTGTCATAACCTTCCGCATGAGCCAACATTCCGGGTGTCAAACTTGCTCCGTAATTCCCTCCGGCTTTGATATGTCCGGTCCCTTTAGGTGCTGCCCGGTCATACCCCCGTTCTATAACGGCAGACATGGTTCCCGTATTTCCATTTTTGAAATAAGGACCTACCGGAGTAACAAAAATAATCAACTGATATTCATCTGCCGGTTTTACACCAACCTGTGCACCACTACCTATCAGCAAAGGACGAATATAAAGGGACGCTCCACTTTCAAAAGGAGGAATATAATCAACATTGAGTTCTACTACCTTTTTTACTGCATTGCAGAATAACTCTACGGGAGGTTCTGCCATTTTCAAATAAGAGGCGGAGCTGATCAGGCGTCGTGCATTATCTTCCATACGGAAGATGCGGACTTTCCCATCTTCGCAACGAAATGCCTTCAACCCTTCAAATGCTTCCTGTCCGTAATGAAGACAGGTGGCTGCTATGCTGAGGTTTACTGTGTTTTCACTGTGTATTTCAAGTTCTCCCCACGCGCCGTCCTTATAGGTGCAGCGAACGTTGTATGCCGTTTCCCGATAAGAGAAACTCAGGTTACTCCAGTCTAAGTTTACCATCTTTTTATCTGTTTATATCATTTCTTGAATTAAAATTCATGTAAAATTACAAAAAAAAACTCTGTTTGTACATGAAATTCAATAAAAATATGCTCCATATTTTTTCAATATGTATAAAAGATATGGATTTTAATGAAAAAAAGAATGATTGATTCATCCTTTCGAATTTATTAAGAATCCGGTTTCATTTCTTGAATAAAAAATTCAGTCCGATGTTTTGAATCTCTTTTTTGCTGTTCCAGGAGGTACCCTTCAGTAAACAGATTAGAACGATAAAAATAGTTTTTAACTCTTTCCGAAAGAAAAGGAGGTTGTGTCAATATCTAACACAACCTCCTGCATCTTAAAATGAAAAGGAACGGTATTAACGAGAAATACCTTCTACTGTCTTCTGTACTTTTTTTATGAACTCTTCTGCCGGAGCACCTCCTACAATACGACCTAACTCTTTCCCGTTCCCATCCAATATCAGAAAAGTAGGATAAGCCTTGATGTCATATTTCTTTGCTACATCAATTCCTTCCCCTTTTTCCATGTCCAACTTATAGTTGATGAAATTTTTATTGAAATAATCACCTACTATTTTCTGGGGAAATACCTCTTTGGCCATTAGTTTACAAGGTCCACACCATACAGCATAACAATCCATAAATACTAATTTGTCAGCTTCTGACGCTTTCTTCAGTACATCTGTAAAAGTTCCGCTTTCGAATTCAATCCCTCCTGTGCTTTGTGCCGATGCTTGACCGATGCAAAACAAGGCAGTGAATAGCAGAAAAAAAATCTTTTTCATAATCAGCAGTTTTATGCGTTAATATGTTTGTTCTTTGTAGAGAGCATACCACAAGCAGCAAAGATATCCTCCCCTCGTGACGCTCTCAGCGTGGTTATAATGCCTTCCCGATTCATCGCATCTTTAAAAAATTCGATACGTTCCATCGAGGAAGGAGATAAAGCAGTGTCCGGAATACGATGGAAGCGAATTAAATTCACCCGACAACGCAATCCTTTTAATAAACGGCAAAGTCCCTTAATATGTCGTTCCGTATCATTGATACCCTCAAACAGGATATATTCAAAACTGATTCGGCGTTGTCCTCCCCAATCATAGTTTTTTAACTCTTTGACCACTTCTTCAATTCCGTATTTGTTCTGAACAGGCATGATTTGTTGCCGTTCTGCGCCAAAAGGGTTATGCAGACTGATGGCCAAATGAACCTTACTTTCTCTCATAAACCGTACCAAGGACGGCAAAACGCCAACGGTCGAAAGAGTGATGCGGGTAGGGCTCCAGCCAAACCCCCACGGCGCAGTTAATATCTCCAAACTTCGTAGTACCTGCTCCAAATTATCCAAAGGTTCGCCCATACCCATATAAACAACATTTGTCAATCGCTCACTCTCTTCAATAGAACAGATTTGGTTCAGAATCTCACCGGACGAGAGATTATGAAGAAATCCTTGACGTGCTGTCATACAAAAACGACACCCCATCCTGCATCCCGATTGAGAAGATATGCAAAGGGTGGCACGCTGTCCATCAGGAATATAAGCCGATTCTATGGCTGCTCCACCGAGTGTTGGAAACAGATATTTACGTGTCCCGTCCACAGATTGCTGTACAGTCTCATAACCAATACGACCGACTACATATTTTTGTTGCAACCGCTCCCGCATGGATTTGGAAAGATTCGTCATCCCTTCAATGTCCGTAATACGCTTTACGTATAACCATTCAGCTATTTGACGCCCTACATAACGCTTGCCTCCCATTTCTGTTGCAAGTGTTTCCAATTCGGATAAGGTCTTGCCAAACAACCACTCTTTTTCTTCTTCTTTTGTTGTCATATTTCTCAGGGCGAAAGAATATCCGCAAATCCTTTCGTCGTTGTAAAGATACAGGAAAAAATCAAAAGACCAAGCAAAATAACTTTTTTTGCTTTCAAAAGTCTTCTTTTCCCCGCTCCTGTCTTCTTATTGAAATCAGTTTGGATTTATTTTCGAATGATTTGAAGGTTGTTTTTTGCGCTGTTTTCCCTGTTTGATAAAAAGGCAATAAACTGTCTGATGAAGGGGACAGAGCAAAACAGTCTTAAAGAGGAAGAGGCGAAAACATCAAACCGATTTTTAATTCAAGAAATTCAATCCGATTTTAATACTCCAAAGGTTCTTCTTTCCCTGAATCTGTTTTCTTGTCCATAATCCGCCAAACATACCAAATATAGGCTATGACAAACGGAATGAACAGAGAGACAACAGCCATCGTACGAAGGGTAAAAAGGCTTGAGGAACTATTGGATATGGTCAGA
Source organism: uncultured Alistipes sp. (assembly GCA_949296295.1). Classification (GTDB taxonomy): domain Bacteria; phylum Bacteroidota; class Bacteroidia; order Bacteroidales; family Rikenellaceae; genus CASDZK01. The sequence goes on from CASFOM010000230.1 coordinate 4,853, forward strand.
GAACTTTGCGGATCGCACAAAGAAGGATAATAGGCCGTACCGTTATACCCTGCCAGCAGGAGTAACATACATACTGTAACAATCGTACCTGCCCCGCTGAACCAGATGGCTTTTCGGTCTGTTTGCAAAAGGGCTGCAATAATTCCCCATAAGACGGCAGCAATACCTAACGCCAACAATACACTGATCCAGGGGAGAGCAATCAGGTTATGGAAATAGAGGTATGGAACGGACCGAATCATACCCGTTACCGAATCCTCCTGTTGCCCGGAAGAGAGAAACAGGGAGATTAAGAAAAAGACAAAACAGATAACAAAAGCGATGGAAGAAATCAGCAAGGGCCGTTTGGCGTTCCGAACAATCTCCGAATCATTCAAATCATTATAGAAATAATGAATTCCCAAAATTCGGGCAAGAAAAAATACGGACAGTCCTAAAGCTATATTCTGTAAATTACATAAGGCTTCCAACCCTCGCCACGGTGTCTGCCATTCCGATATGATGGGATTGCCTGACGTTAAAGCCAAATTCCCCCGCTCTACGGTAAATGCTCCTCCGGTAAAAAGGGTTCCTACGGCTACACCTAACAGCAAGGTTCCCAAAAATCCATTGAGAATTAAAAACCATTCGTAAGTACGGGCTCCGAGAAAATTCTCCGGTTTGGACCGGTACTCATAAGCTACCGCTTGTATGACAAAGAAGAAAAGAAGGATGGTCCAAACATAAAATGCTCCTCCGAAACTGGTTGAATAGAAGAGGGGGAAAGAAGCGAAGAAGGCTCCTCCAAAGGTGACTAAGGTTGTGAACGTAAGTTCCCATTTGTGTCCTAAAGAACGAATCAGAATATCGCGTTGTGCTTTAGTCTTACCCAAGGTATAAATTAGGGTTTGACCTCCTTGTACAAAAAGCAGAAAAACCAGTAATCCCGCCAAAAGCGAAATAATCAACCACCAGTAATGTTGTAGAAAAAGATAGGTATCCATAGTAAAACCGTTTCAAAAGTTAATGTTCAGAACCAATACGGATTTGTTTTAACAAGATGCGGATTTCCGCAATCAACAATAGAGTAAACAAGAGGGCAAACAGGAAAAAGGTAATCTGTACCGAAGCGGTATCCAAGCTGGAAACGGAGACATTCGTAGGTAACAAATCCTGAATAGCCCACGGTTGTCGTCCGACTTCACACACAATCCATCCCGTCTGACCGGCCAGATACCCCAAAGGGATGGACCATACCAACAGATGCAACAGAAACTTTTTATTCTCAATCGATTTTCTTCCCATCCATAACACTACGGCAAAAAGCAACAGGAAGTAAACTCCCAATCCTACCATAATACGGAAACTGTAATAGGTTAAGGGAATATTGGGAATAATCTCCTCGGGGGAGTTCAGATAACCGTAACCGAGGTAACGGAAATAATTTTCTTTAAAATCTTTCCCCTTTTCTGTATTCGGTTCGAAAAGGGCTTGTACCTGTTTCATCGTTGCAGTATCTCCCGATTCCCGGGCTTCAACATAACGAGTCATTTGTGACAGAGCCTCTTTCCCCCGTTCCATCTTTTCTCGCGTAGAGAGGATGCCATGTGCCGCATTCCCATAAATGAGGTCTTCTATTCCCGGAACAAAGGCATCAGAACGATGCGTGGCCAAGAGCGACAACATTTTATCTATTTGTATCGGAGCGTAATGTATCGGTTCATCATTATCCAACCTTTTATCGGGATTTAACAGACTGATGACCGTCAGCGGAGCTCCTGTCTCTCCTTTATAAAGAGCCTCCATGGCTGCTAATTTCATCGGCTGTATCCGCGCAACCTGTACGGCTGAACCGTCTCCGCTCCAGGCCACCAACAGAGAACCCGCCAATCCGATAACGGCTCCGATACGGAGACTGCGGGGAGCTAAAAAAGGTTCTCTCTTTCGCAACAGATACCAGGCCGAAATACCACATACAAACAGAGAAGCCGTTACTAATCCGGAAGAGACGGAATGGATAAATTTCATTACTGCCACAGGAGAAAGGGCTACCTGGGCAAAATTGGTCATTTCGTTTCGGGCAGTTTCTATATTGAAACTCATTCCTACCGGGTATTGCATCCAGCTGTTGGCCACCAAAATCCAATAGGCGGAAAGAGAAGCCCCCAAAGCCACCAACCACGTAGAGGCTAAATGGAATCGGGGAGAAACTTTTTCCCAACCAAAGAACATGACAGCAATGAAGGTTGCTTCCAAAAAGAAGGCGACAATACCCTCAATGGCTAAGGGAGCGCCGAAAATATCCCCGACAAAATAGGAGTAGTTGGACCAGTTGGTTCCAAATTCAAACTCGAGTATTAATCCGGTAGCCACTCCAATAGCAAAGTTTATCCCGAAAAGACGCATCCAAAATTGAACCGTCTTTTTCCATTCCAAAGGAAATCCCTTACGTACATAAATCGTTTCCATTACTGCACAAATAATCCCCAATCCTAAGGTAAGCGGGACGAAAAGCCAGTGATACATGGCGGTAAGAGCAAATTGTGCCCGGGACCATGCTACAATTTCTGTGATGTTCAGTGGTATCATGTCTTTCAAATTAAGAAGTAAGCAAAAGAAAATTTGTGTCAAGGTTGAAAATGAGTCAATTGATTCAGAACATAAATTGCCTTTTCTGATTCACTGCCGAACCGGGCCAATATATCCGGAAAAAAGAAAAACTTTAATATTCCAAACATTATGAATACCTTTACCAGAATAATTATCCAAAGAGTTTTCCCTAAGGTCATATTCCGGAAACCTTCATAATAGAAACGAAATATTCGAGAAAAAATCATGATTCGGGAAGGTATGGTTAATGTGTTAAATATAGTATAAAAATGTCAGATATTAGTAAACTTCAGAAATTTTTACAACGTCCTGCAAAAATGGTGCTAATTGGTCATATGAATCCCGACGGAGATGCGGTCGGTTCTTTGTTGGCCTGGGGAGAATATCTTGAGCGGAAAGGACATCATGTGACCTTGTTGGTCCCTAATGACCCACCCCTGTTTTTGCGCTCCATGGATGGCTTTTCTCAGCTTCGCAGTTTTCGTATGGAGGAGGTTTCTTTGGTGAATGCGATAAAAGAGGCGGAGGTAATTTTTGCCATGGATTTTAATGAAATGGAAACCCGAATCGGAGCACTGTCCGAAGCATTGAAGATGAATGATAAGGCAGCTCGCATATTGATAGATCATCACTTGAATCCTCCTCTGGAACAATTTGATCTCTCTTTCAGCGATTCTGCTGCTTCTTCAACAGCCTTGATAGTTTATCGGTTAATACGTGATTTGGGCGATTTGGATAGTCTGACGTTGTCTATGGCAAAAAATATTTATATCGGGATGATGACCGATACGGGTAATTTCAGTTATGGGCATTTAACAGGAGAATTGTATCGGATTATTGCAGACCTCGTGGAACGGGGAGTCGCTCCTGCCGAGCTGAATGTACAGATTTTCAATGTCTATTCTGAATCCCGAATGCGTCTTATCGGGTATTCCCTGCATAAAAAGATGACTTTGTTGAATGCCAATACTGCTTATGTAACTCTTTCGATGGCGGAATTGAATTATTTTCATTATCGTCCCGGAGATACGGAAGGGCTTGTGAATATGCTCCTTTCCATCGGTGGGGTAAATTTGTCCGCCTTGTTTACAGAAACCAATGAATGTATCAAAATTTCATTACGCTCTCAGGGAGCGAATGCCGTTGATGTGAATCAGTTTGCCCGTACATGGTTTTCCGGAGGCGGACACCGCAATGCCGCAGGAGCCAAATCCTTCGCTTCCATGGAGGAAACTTTGCGGCGGTTTGAGGAAGGAGTAAGAGCGTTGTAAATTTTTTGGAAATCATCCGAAATAAACCGTGGAACAGGCACTATTTTTGTATATAAACGCATCGGAATATCCTTGTGCAGAAGGAATTGACAAGGGAAGAACGAACCGATGTTTTTACCCTTTATAAGTATGAATATCGACTTGATAGTTACCGGAAAAACCAACGTAAGCTACATCATGGAAGGAGTAGCTGAATATGAGAAGCGGTTAATCCGGTATATTCGTTTCCGGATAGTGGTTTTACCGGAGGTCAAAAATGCCTCCTCCCTGACTCCCAACCTTTTGAAACAACGGGAAGCGGAGGCTATGCTCCTGAAGTTTCAAGAGTATGATCGAATCATTTTGTTGGATGAAAAGGGAAAAGAATGTACTTCGGAGGAATTTGCTGTCCGGTTGGAGCGTATGATGAGCAGCGGGTTACGTAATGTAGCTTTCGTGGTAGGAGGAGCCTACGGATTTGATGAGTGCATTTATCGTGTCGCCCAAGAGAAAATATCAATTTCAAAAATGACTTTTTCTCATCAGATGATTCGTTTGCTTTTTATTGAACAGCTTTATCGGGCAATGACGATACTTCGGGGAGAACCTTATCATCACCGATGATGGCTTGATTCGAAAAATTACCTTGAACGGATTATAAATTTGAAGCAAAATGCTTAGAAACAGCTAAATGGGTTCAGGAATGAAGATGCGTTGGCGTGATGTGAACATAGCTAAAACTTGGGTCCGTATAGAGAATAAAATTGCTCGCCGCGGATTATTTTGGGGTATCTTGTTGTTATTGGCATATGGTATCTTGTATTATGTCTCTAATAAGTTATACTGTGTACAAACCGGATATCGGGTTGAACGAAAGCTACAAAAAGCCAAAGAAGTTTCTACCCACTGGGCTGAAATTTGGACACAAACCTCGGATAAAGAAGCAGGAATAAAAAAGATTCAGGAAAACAGCCTGTTTCATAAACTGAATGAAAACAATTTTCTGTTGTGCCTGTTTGATCAAGGAAAGTTGGTCTATTGGAATCAGGAAGTCAATGAACCCGACTCGGTAATCTACCGCCTCTCCCCTCAGGCCATTCATCAGATAAATAATCGGATTGTCTATCCTTTCGTCTTCGACCAAAACAACAGACGTTTGGTCATGATGCTTGAAGTATCGAACTTCCTGCCTGAACGGAATGATTCTTTTTCCGGAAGTGAAAATGCTCCCTTATTCCGTATCTATTCCGACCATCCTGATCAGGGAATGGCCTTGGAAGATGAATCCCACAATTATTTTTTGTCGATTGAACCCGTCGGTACTCACGCTCCTTTCCCCTGGGTAGGGATTATTGCCTGGATAGGGTGGCTGACAGTAGTACTCTCTTTGGCTTTATTAGTATTGAAGCGAATGACGATTTACAACGGTCCCTGGATGCTTTTACTCTTGTTTATCGGCTTGCTTGGGATATGGGTGGTGGCCGAATTCAGCCATGTTCTGCCCCAAAACTATCCTGTTTTCAAGCCGGAACATCCGGTTAACGGGATATTGGTCAGGTGGTTCGGACCTCATCTCACTATGGGAAATGTTTTGATAATCAGTATTCTGTTCTTTATATACACTTTAGTTAAAGTACGGGCACGTTATAAATTGAAGATTTATTTCCGCCATGCTACTCCTTCATTCCGACATCTTTATATCGGATGGACAGCCATCTCTTACGGCTTATTCTTAGCAATCGCCACTGTGGCCATGCTCTTGTTCATATTCGATCATTTTGCCTTTAAAACCGTTTATGAGACTTTCGCGGCTGATCCTGCTATGATTGCTCTTCTTATGGCATTAATTGCTGTTAATGCAACTATTCCTTTATTTGTTCTGCATCTGAGCCAGGTGTTCAATCGTAAGGAGATTGCGTGGATTGTTCTTGGAATGTTGGTTACCGGTACGGTCGTCATACTCTCCTTATCAAGAACCGTAACGTATATGGAATACCTGGCACTTGCTTTTTTTGTATTGACTTTGGGAATGATATTCTTTCAATATAAATATCGGTTGAGGGTATTTTTTACCTGTTATGTGGGAATAACTGCTTTTTTCTTCACTTTGGCGGCCTTCCATGATGCCATTACCGGAAATACCGATATGCCTCATAAAATTGCCACGACCATTTATAACAGCAAAAACCGGGTAATAGAAGGACCGTATGACTATATCTTGAAAACGAACAGAAAAGAGTGGCAGCAATTTTCTTATTACTCATTTATTAAAGTGGAAAAACAGAAAATTGTTGATTTCGGAGGACGGTATGTCTATGGCGAGGCAGAAGGAAGAAATAAAATATTGCCCGTAAATCGGCTTCATTGGAAAAAAGAGAATGGGAAAAATGATACGTTGTTTCAAGCGAACAATTTTATTCATTATGCTTTTTTACCTCAGATGTCTCAGGATAAAATGGTGGTGGTATCCTATCCCAAACCTCGGTTTGTGGATTTTCTCTCCATGTTTTTGCATTTGTTCGTCTTATTGTGGGTAGGTGGGGTATGCTTGTTTGGAATTACCCTCCTTTTACCTAAGATACGACGTTGGCCCAATAGCCTTTACCAACAGGTATGTACTACCATCTTCCTCTCTGTAATCCTCTCTGTTTTGGCTGTCTTGATAGTGGTGGTACGGTATGTTGTAAAAGAACGGGATGACATCTCCAAAGCCCAACTTTTTACCCTGTTTAATACCACTGTCGCTGATTTCAATACCCTTTTTCGTGTAGTTCCCTATACTCCTGAAGGATTAAAATTATGGACACATAATTTAAAAACCAGTTATTGGCTTGACCTGAATGTGTATGATGAATCGGGAAGCCTGCTGGCTTGTTCCAACCCTAAGGCATTGGCTCATAAACTGATTCCGATACGGATGAATCCTCAGGTGTTTCAATCTCCTCAAGAAACAGGAAACTTAACGTATGTGGAGGAATCGGTCAAAGGATTCGATTGTTTCTCTTTTTATTGTAAATTACAAATCCCCGGGACCGACGATTATGTGTTCCTTCATGCTCTCTTCCCTGGAAATTTTTATGAAATGGGAGCATTGCCCATAGTGGTCAATATGATGAATATATTTTCAGTGGTTGTCTTTCTCTCCATGGTCATTTCCGGGTTGTTTTACAGACAGATTATGAAACCGATTCGTTTGATTCAGAATAGTATCCGAAACATTCGTTATCGTCAGAGAATAGAAAATTCTCCTTATGACAAGCACAGTGAAATAGGACAGTTGCTGGAACAGTACAACCAGACTATCGATGAGTTGGCAGTGACCTATACGGAATTGGCCCGGCATGAACGTCAGGATGCCTGGAGGATGATTGCCCGGCAGATGGCACATGAGTTGAAAAATCCTCTTACCCCAATTAAGTTGAAGGCACAAATGATTCTTCATCGGCGGAAAACGGGGGATACCCACTGGGACGATAAAATAGATGAGAGTCTGCAATTAATTGTGTCACAAACCGAGATTTTAGCCAATATTATTACTGAATTCTCCTCATTGGGAAAGATAAATGAAAAACCGCCTGTTCGGGTAAACATAGATAAAATGTGTCGGGAATTAATCTCTTTTTATTCCTGCTTTCATGGCGTGACCATTCATTATCAGAATTTGGATACTTCGTTATATGCCAATGTGAATTACGATAATTTATGGAGTGTCATACTGAACCTGATTTCCAATGCCGTATCTGCTGTCCATGCCGTAAAGGATATTCGTCATGGGCACATCATACTGAAAGTTCGCAGTGATGGTCCTCAGCATATAGAAATATCTGTTTCGGATAATGGATGTGGAATTCCCAAAGAAGAACAACCAATGATTTTTGCGCCTAATTTTACCACGAAGAAAAACGGAAGCGGTTTGGGATTGGTCATTTCTCAACAAATGGTTCAGGCCATGAAAGGACGTCTTTATTTCGAATCCAAAGAAGGAGTGGGGACGGTCTTTTATATTGTTATTGAACAGGCATTGCCTTTGGATGAAGAGGAACAAAAAAACGGGTTACAGGCATTATAAAACAGACCAGGATGTCCGTTTCCTTAGTTAAAAGCAGTACGAACAAAAAGAGCCACCTCTTCCATTAACCATTTGGGGGTTGAAGTCGCTCCGCAAATGCCTACCGAATGAATCCCTTGAAACCATTCCGGACGGATGCTTTCTTTATCTTCAATTTTATAACAACGAGGATTCACGTTTTGACAAGTTTCAAACAACGCTTTCCCGTTGGAACTGTGGGCTCCACTGACAAACAATATCAAATCATAACGTGAGGCAAACTCCTGTAAATGTTTAAAACGATTGGAAACCTGCCCACAAATGGTTTTATGTATGGTAACCTTCGATTGGGCCCTTGCCTGTATTTCTTCGGCAATTTGGTCAAATAGGGAGGAGGATTGTGTCGTTTGAGAAAGCAGATATAGAGGGCGGGTAAAATCAAGTTGAGATAAATCTTCCCGGGTTTCAATGACCATGGCGCGATTCTCTATTTGCCCGTTCAACCCAATCACTTCGGGATGGCCTTGCTTACCTAAAATAACCACTTGTCCATTGACTGATTGCATCTCTGTATCTGCCTCGATTACTTTTTTTTGTAACGCAGCAACAACAGGACAGGTGGCATCTATCAGATGAATGCCGCATTGACGGGCCAAAGCATAAGTGGCAGGAGGTTCTCCATGTGCCCGAATAAGAACGGTTTGACCTGTGTAAGAGGATAATTCCTGGGTATTGATGGTGCGAAGCCCTAACTTGGAAAGACGGGACATCTCCTTGTGATTATGCATGATATCTCCTAAAGAGAAAACGGGAATGCCTTGCTGTAAAGCTTCTTCTGCCTTCTTTATCGCAGTTACTACACCGAAACAAAAACCGGATTGCTCGTCTATTTCTACTTGCATGGAATTGAAAAATAAGATGTTACAAAGTTAGAAATTGTTTGGATTTATTTTCGAATGATTTGAAGGCTATTTTTACGCTGATTGCTTTGTCTGATGAAGAAGACAGCGAGTGCCGATGAATAGAACAGAACGAAACAATCCTCAAAAGATGAAAAGAATCAAAAACAGACGCCTATTCCTGAGTACGTTCCTTGATTAACTTCATCACCCACTCCATCTGTTCTGGAATACTCATGTGACTGTTATCCAATAATAACGCATCCGGAGCCTGACGTAACGGACTGACAGCCCGTTCCGTATCAAGACGGTCCCGTTCTTCTATATTCCGCAGAATCTCGTCAAAACTGACCGAACTGCCCTGGGCGCGTAATTCCTTATATCGCCGTTCTGCCCGTACTTCTGGGGCTGCTGTCATGAACAGTTTTAATTCCGCATTCGGAAAAACAACCGTACCGATGTCACGTCCATCCATAACCACTCCTTTATCCATCCCCATTTGTTGTTGACGGGAGACTAAGAATTTGCGAACTTCAGGGATAGCACTTATACTGCTTACGTATCGGCTTACCTCCATGCTCCGGATTAGTTTCTCTACATTTTCCCCATTTAAATAGATGTCGCTTTTCTGCGTTTCCGGACAATAATGGAAAGAAAGATGGATTTCGTTTAATCGGGAAATCAATTCCTTTTCGTTTATTTTTCCATCCTTGATCATTCCTTCCTGACGGGCGAAAAGAGCGACAGCCCGGTACATGGCTCCCGTATCAATGAACAGGTATCCCAAACGCGCTGCAATGGCTTTTGCAAAACTGCTTTTCCCGCAGGAGGAGTATCCGTCTATGGCTATGATGATTTTTTTCATGGTTATTCTATTTTACAATTTGTTCCACACCTACGCTCGGCATTTCAAATACAACACTCAAAATAGTGATGATTCCCAATAAAATAATTACTCCTCCGGCAATCTTGTTCAACACAACCAAATGACGGGGACGGAATTTACGGCGAACCTTATTGATGGAAAAGGTGAGCAGGAACCACCAACTTGATGCTCCGGCAAAAACCCCTAAAACAGCCGGAATCCCTTGTCGTAAAGAGGGACTGCTCTCAAACCCCAAGGAGGTAAAGAGGGCTACGAAAACCAAGATATAGGCGGGATTGGTCAAAGTAAGAAAAAAGACAGAGATATAGTCTTTAAAAGCACGCTCATTGCGGGCCCGTTTCCCGCCTCGCTTGAATGAGGTCTTCTTATAGTAGATGGAGAGCCCTATACCAATGATAATAATACCTCCTACCACAGTCAATAATTGCATACGGCTCTCTATAAATGACATGACAAGGGTAAGGAAAAACATCGCTATTGTAGCAAAAATCGTATCGGCCGTCGCTGCTCCCAATCCGGAACAAAACCCGGATTTGAAATGTTTGTTCAAAGTTCGTTGGATACATAATACTCCGATGGGACCCAAGGGTATGGAGCTCAATAAACCGATAACTATTCCTTTGAATAAAAAGGTCAGTTCCATGATGAGTTAATGGCGTTTGAGGGATAGGTAAAACAATGTCATTTATCGATGCCGCATCTGTAACTTGTTCAGCAATTTCATCTCTCCTAAAGCATTCTTCGCAGAACGTTGTTCCGCCTCTTTTTTGGAATCTCCAATACCATACCCTTTGGGTTGTCCGTCAATAAGAACTATGGAGGAAAACTGTTGTTCCACAGCAGACGGATCCGTACTGGGAGCATTTTCAAAAATAACTTGCCGACGATGTTGCTGACACCATTCTATCAGACGACTTTTAAAATCTGTCTCCATCTCCAACAAATTGTCCAAATCGATGTATTGATGTACGATATTATTGATAAACAAACGATTGGCCGTATTGTAACCTTGATCTAAGTAAAGCGCCCCCATCAGTGCTTCCAAAGCGTCTCCGTAAATGTTCTTTTTGGTATTTTGATGGTAATTGTTTTGGGAAATGAGATATTTGTCTATGCCCAGACGACGAGCTAACCGGTTCAACGAGGCCCGAGACACTATCTTGGAACGTAGTTGTGTCAGGAAACCTTCGTCTTCTTCCGGAAATTCTATGAACAGCATATCCGAGACAATGGTCTCTATGACTGCATCGCCTAAGAATTCTAACCGTTCATTATTGATATTCCTGTTCTCAAAGACAACAGAAGCTGACTTGTGGATTAAAGCCAGCTTGTAAAGTTCTATGTTGTTCGGATAAATACCGAAAATATCTTTCGCAAGTTTATAAAATTGTTTGTCCCGGGAGAAACGTATCTTCAGGGGAAACAATAACCAGTCAATCACGATTTATTCGAATTTTTTTAGAATAACGGTTGCATTGTGACCTCCAAAACCGAATGTGTTGCTTAAAGCATAGTTAATATCGCGTTTCTGTGCAACGTTCGGCGTTAAATTCAGTCGAGAATCAATTTGGGGGTCTAATTCTTCCAGATTGATTGTAGGAGGTATAATTCCTTTGGTCAGAGCCAAGATAGAAGCCAACGCTTCAATGGCACCTGCTGCTCCCAACAAATGACCTGTCATCGATTTGGTGGAGTTGATGTTCAAGGTGTATGCATGATCTCCAAAAGTCAGCATGATAGCTTTTATTTCCGCTACGTCACCTACTGGTGTTGATGTCCCGTGTGTATTCACGTAATCGATATCTTCCGGTGTAATTCCTGCATCCGCTATGGCATTCAACATCGATTTACTTGCTCCGCTTCCGTCCGGCAGGGGTGCTGTCAGATGATAAGCATCGGCGGACATTCCGCAACCAGCTACTTCACAGTAAATTTTGGCTCCGCGTGCCTTTGCGTGTTCATACTCTTCCAAGATCAAAGCACCGGCGCCTTCTCCTATTACAAAACCGTCGCGAGCTACATCGAATGGACGGGAAGCCTTTGCCGGATCATCATTACGAGTAGAAATCGCCATCATGGAACCAAAGCCTCCTACACCCGGTTCACTTACGGCCGCTTCTGAACCTCCTGTGAGCATAATTTCCGCTTTCCCCCAACGAATCTGATTGAATGCATCTGCAATAGCATGATTGGAAGAAGCACAAGCAGAAACGGTCGCATAATTAGGTCCTCGGAAACCATACTTCATGGATATATGTCCTGCAGAGATGTCTGCAATCATTTTAGGAATAAAGAAAGGGCTGTAGCGTGGAGTTCCATCGCCTTCTACAAACCCTTTCGTTTCCTGGTGGAAAGTAATCAATCCACCTATACCTGATGCCCAAATGACTCCTGAGCGGTCCAAATCAATCTTTTCCAAATCCAGATTGGAATCTTTTACCGCTTGTTCTGCCGCTACCAAGGCATACTGTGTATATAAATCGTATTTGCGTGCCTCTTTGCGATCGAAATGGTCATTGGCATTGTACCCTTTTACTTCGCAGGCAAATCTTGTCTTGAATTTAGTAGCATCAAATTTTGTAATAGGTGCGGCTCCGCTGACTCCTTTTTCGAGATTTGAAAAATATTCTTCAATGTTATTTCCTAACGGATTAATAGTACCTATGCCTGTAACTACAACTCTTCTTAATTTCATATCTGGTTTCAAATATTGATTTAAAAGACAAGATTGGTTCCTGTCAAACTATTTTAGGGATGTTTGAATGTTCGTCTTCTTTGTTTAAATTAGTTCTTTTTGCTTTCGATATAGCTGATTGCATCACCTACAGTAGTGATCTTTTCTGCATCTTCATCAGGAATTTGGATATCGAATACTTTTTCGAATTCCATGATCAGTTCTACTGTGTCGAGAGAGTCTGCTCCCAAATCGTTGGTAAAACTTGCAGATGGAACAACAGCTGCTTCATCAACACTTAATTTTTCAACAATGATTTCAACTACTTTTGATGAAATTTCTGACATGATTCTAATTTTTTGAGTTTGACAATTCTATTTCTTAATGCTCTTTGTCTGAGCAAATTTTTTGGCAAAGTTATAATTTTTTAATTTACTTTTGTCTATTACTACGATTTTTTTTACTTATAGAGATTTTTTTGATTTTGTAATTTATTGTTTATGAGGAATATAGCAATATTCGCTTCCGGAACAGGAACAAACGCCGAGCGAATTATATCCTATTTTCAGGCCGGAAATACGGCTCGGGTACGTTTAATTTTGTGTAATAAAAGTACGGCTGGTGTCGTTGAACGTGCAAAAAAATATGGTATTGAATGCCAAATTTTCTCCCCTGCGGAGTTGAAAGAAACGTCCTTGGTATTGGACTGGTTGGAAGAGTATGAAATTGATTATATCGTATTGGCCGGATTCCTATTACTTTTACCGTCTGTAATTATCGACCGTTACGGCGACCGGATTGTCAATATTCATCCGTCCCTTTTACCCAAATTCGGAGGAAAGGGAATGTACGGAGAACGGGTACACGCTGCTGTAATCGAGGCAGGAGAATCCCGTTCCGGCATTACCATCCATCATGTTAATGGACAGTTGGATGAAGGTGCCGTAATTTTTCAGGCGGAGGTGCCCGTATTGCCGGGAGATACGCCCGAAACTCTGGCTGCCAGGATACATGAGTTGGAATACACCCATTATCCCCGAATTATTGAACAGGAAATATTGAAAATACAATGAAAAGTTTTGGAAGTGACAATCATTCCGGAATACATCCATTGATTCTGGAAGCATTGGCAGAAGCCAACAAGGAGCATTGTCCCGCTTATGGAGATGATCCCTGTTCGGTTCTGTTGAAAAAGGAATTGAAACGTCGTTTCGGATGCACAGATAGTTGCACCGTATTTAATGGTACAGGAGCGAATGTATTGGCCTTGAAGGTACTGACAAACTCCTGGAATGCTGTAATATGTGCCGAGACGGCTCATATCCAAGTAGATGAATGTGGTGCTCCCGAGAAACATACCGGGTGTAAACTTTTGACCGTACAAACGCCGGACGGAAAACTGACTCCTGAACGAGTACGTCCCTTGCTGCATGGGTTTGGGTTTCAACATCATGCTCAACCCCGGGTGATTTCCATCTCACAACCCACCGAATTAGGAACCTTATATACTCTTGAGGAGATGCGTTCACTCGCCGATCTGGCTCATGAATACGGGATGTTCCTCCATGTTGACGGTGCCCGACTTGCCAATGCTCTGGCGGCGATGGGGGAAACTCCGGAAATGATGACTCGTGGAGTTGGTGCCGACGTGGTGTCGTTAGGAGGAACAAAAAACGGATTGATGGTGGGAGAAGCAGTCCTCTTCTTTTCTTCGGAATTTTCGGAGACCTTGCTTTATCAACGGAAACAATTAACTCAATTAGCTTCTAAAATGCGCTTTATTTCAGCACAGTTGAATGCCTATTTAAAAGATGACCTTTATATCCGACTGGCAGACCATTCAAACCGTATGGCCGCTTATCTGGCACAACGTCTGAAACAGATTCCGCAGGTACGAATCACTCAACCGGTACAAACCAATGCCGTATTTGCCATTTTGCCTCGTGAAGTTCGGGAACAATTGATGCAGGAATATTGTTTTTATATTTGGAATGAAGAAACGGGAGAGGTCCGCTGGATGACTTCCTTTGATACGGAGCAGACCGATGTGGATGCTTTTGCGGACCGAATTGAATGGTTATGCCGCAAATAGCCTTCTGTCTTTTCTATTTATAATAGAGCGTGTCAAACATATTTCGACCAATCTCCAGGAAAAGCATTTAAAGCGATAGATTAATAAAAAATCCCTCTGTTTTTACTTGTACCAGAATGGTTCAGGTTAGTAGAGGGATTTTATATCTTATGACTTCAGTATAAGTAAGGCAGTCTCATATTTTTCCGGTTTATTTTTTAAACAGCCTTACTTATAACTGATATAGAAATTTAGGAACAACCATTGAATAGAAACCGCCTATTTGGATTCGGATGAGTTGTGTTTGGATTTTGAAAATACTTTATATTCCAAAATAAAAGAGATGAGAAGGCCTAACCCTCCGAAAAACAACATGGAGGCAGTATAGATAATTTCTCGATCTTTGTTAGATGATAAAGGAGATAAAGGATCCAAACCATAACTCGAAAGTAAAAATCCCAAGATTAATCCGAATCCCATCCCGGATAAAGTCAATGCAATGTGTAAGGGTACAAATTTATTGTTGCCCGATGAATATTCCGGCAATTGAGGAAAAATGCAAGGAGAGGATAAATTAAAATCCTTCATTTTTTCAATAAATAAAATACGTTCTTTCCGTCGAGCATACAGAGCAAACAACTTGTAAAAAAAATAGCATAATATGCCAATAATGAATGTAGGAGCAAGAAAAGAATGAATCATAGCATTTATTTTTTAGATTTGTAAAAATGTTTTGCTTATTGGACGTCGAAATAAAGAAAAGGTTACAGCTCTCGAAAAATTTTTGTGTGAGAACGTACTCCTTTTTATTGTTTAATAGTCAGGCCTGAACATATTTGTATTGAATGAGGTGCGTATTTGTATGGAGATAGATAGGAAGGTGTCTTGATTCATATATGTTTATGGCTGTGACGGAAAATTATATTTGAAATTTGTATATTATTGCGATTTTTTGAACTCCTCAAAAGGTGGGGGTGTAAACGGAACCTGTCTCAGTGTTAGATAATTTAGAGATAATAAGGTCGATTTTGTTTGTAACCCTAACTGTTGGATAGCGTCTAAAGATAAAAAGGACTTGAAAAATATGACAACAGTTGATGAAAAACAAATAATTGAACGCATCCAAAAGGGTGAAAATGAATTGTTCGGGCTGTTGTTGGCAAATTATTCCAATCAGATATTCGGATTGATTGTCCGTATGGTTGGTAATCGTGAAGATGCGGAGGAACTGACGCAGGATGTTTTTCTGAAAGTTTTTCGGGCTTTGCCGGATTATAGGGGCGAAAGTTCTTTTTCCACTTGGTTGTATCGAATTGCCTATAATTGTGCAGTGTCGAAAATCCGGAAGAAAAGGCAACGGTTTTATTGGGGAGGACCCCTTTGGGAACGGCTTGCCGGAGAAGTTCCGGAGGAAGAATTCACACCTCAAGAAGAACAGTTGGAGAGTTTGGAACAGGCATTGCGTCGTTTGCCTCCCGAAGAGGCACTGATGATATTGATGTTTTATTGGGAAAAGAAAAGTGTGCAGGAGTTGGCGAAAATTACCGGATTATCGGCAGGTAATGTGAAGGTGCGATTACATCGCATTCGTGAGAAATTAAAAAAATGGATATTGGATAAAAAATAGGGAGAAAAGAAAAATGAATGCAGAAGAACAGGATAAGTGGTGGCAGGAACAGTTTGCTGCCTTATCACCCAATGAACTCCCTGAAGGGATGAATGAACGTATTTTACAGACGGTGTTGTTGGCTGAAAAGAAGCATCAAAGGAGAAAACGATTCTTAATCTTGTTATTTGTATCCGCAGGAATAGGAGGCGTAGCTGCCGGCCTTGTATGGGTGGTGAGAAACTACGGCTTTTATTTTGAGAAATTATGGTCCGACTGGTTTTCTGAATGGAATTTACCGGAATGGGAAGCAGGAACATTCCCCTTTATTACAGGAGGAGTTTTACTCTTCCTCTTGATGCTTCAATTATGGATTGAACAAAAAATAAAAACAACATGATGGGAAAAGAATGGAGACAAATTATGGTAATAGCCATAATGGTTTTGGGAATAACAGCTGTTTCCTGTTCCTCTCGATTGTCTGAAGACGGAGAGATGGCAAAACCGGATTATGCTGATGATTATATGTGGTATCGTTCAGGAGATGCAGTTGATAAAAAGGCTGATGTATTTTATATAACCCCTACCTGTGTATGGGACTGGAAGAATGAACAGGGAGAGATTTGTCATTATATGAATGTCCAAGATGTCAAGCAACGTAAGGCGGTGGATGGTTCCAACCGATTGGCAGAAGCTTTGTTTGGGAAAAGTTGCCGTTTCTTCTCTCCCTATTATCGTCAGATAACCATGAACTCATGGTTTGAATCTGCTGACGTGATTGAAAAACGGTATGCTGAAGCTCACCGGGATATTGTCCGGGCTTTTCAATATTATATGGACCATTTCAATCAAGGACGTCCCTTCCTCCTGGCCGGTCATAGTCAGGGGGCTAAAGCAGTCATAGAGCTTTTAAAAAATTCTTTGACAGAAGAACAGTATGAGCGAATGGTGGCAGCTTATGTCCTCGGATTTTCAATTACCCGTTCAGAAACGGAGAATTATCCATTTGTGAAACCGGCAGCCGATTCCCTGGATACAGGGGTGGTGATTTGCTTTAACAGTGTATCACACCTCGAAGCCATCTCTCCTTTGTTTCAAGAAAACAGTGTTTGCATCAATCCTTTGAATTGGGAAGTGGGAGCAACCTATGCACCTGCTTCGGAAAATAAAGGTTCGGTATTTTTCAACGCATCCGGAACTTCAGATACCTTGGTAGGAAAGGTGGGGGCCCGTTTGGATGTGAATGCCCATACCTTGTTGATTGACGGATTGGATGACGAACAATACTATATCCCTTCCATAGGAGAACTTTTCCCAAAAGGGAACTATCATGTACAAGAGTTGAATTTGTATTTTTTGAATTTGCAACAGAATATAGCCCGTCGGATTGAAGTATTTGAAGAATAAGATATGCATTCTTTTAACATCGGGAAGAATGGTAAAGATGGGAAAATGTGTTGCTCACGAAATTGATAATGAATAATTTGATTTCCTTGCAGGGAAAGGGTTACTGTTAGTGACTGTGTGATTTGGAACGTTCCACTATAAACTATTGTCCCGTAAATTTTACCTTTAGCTTGTATTTTATTAATTCTTATTATAGGAAATGGGGTGTGTTAAGTTTTCATTTACACACCCCATTTCCTTATGATAATAACCAATTTTCTGTCTTAAAAAGAATTTGACTATTTGTCAAACAAACGTTTGTATAAGCCTTGGAATACCTGACCATGACGGGCTTCGTCCTTGCACATTTCATGTACCGTATCATGAATGGCATCCAGCCCCAATTGTTTTGCTCGGGTGGCAATACGTTTCTTGTCTTCACAAGCTCCTGCTTCTGCATCCATACGAGCTTTCAAATTGGTTTTCGTATCCCATACTACTTCGCCCAACAGTTCTGCAAATTTAGCGGCATGTTCCGCTTCTTCCCATGCTATACGTTTGTAGGCTTCCCCTACTTCCGGATATCCTTCACGATCTGCCTGACGGCTCATCGCCAAATACATACCTACTTCGGTACATTCTCCCATAAAGTGAGCTTTCAAGCCTTCCAATACTTCTGAATCTACATCTTTTGCTACTCCCAGACGATGTTCGTCTGCCCAGCTGATTTCATCCGTTTCTACCAATTCCTTGAATTTTGAAGCCGGTTGTTTACATTGTGGACATTGTGCTGGAGGGGTATCGCCCGTGTGGACATATCCACATACGGTACAAATGAATTTTTTACTCATAGTTGTCTCTTTTTTAAGGTTTATTTTTGTTCTTTTGGTGATACAAAGTAACGGTATATTTTACGGATTTCCTAATTATAAATACAAATGAAGTTATCGAAAAAATTTATATATGAAGTTTAAGTAAATTGTTGGTACAAATAAGTTGTCTTATCTTTGGATAATGATAAAGGAAGTAGGTTTTAACTATTGAGAAAAGAAACATTGGTTTATGAGTGAAACAGTACTGAAAAAAAGGGTAGAGTCGGTAGATGCTCTTCGCGGATTTGCTGTAATGGCTATTCTTTTAATACACAATATTGAACATTTTATTTTCCCGGTTTATCCCGATGTTGCAACACAACCTCATTGGCTTAATATTTTGGATCAAGCCGTTTTTGAAACCTTATTTGCTTTATTTGCGGGGAAAGCTTATGCCATATTTGCTTTATTATTCGGATTTACCTTTTATGTACAGTATGAAAATCGTCGGCGCTCCGGGAAAGATTTTGGACCTCGATTTTTATGGAGACTTGCGCTTTTGGCAGGATTTGCTACCATAAATGCTGCTTTTTTCCCCGCAGGAGATGTCTTACTGTTGTTTTCCATAGTGGGGATAAAATTGTTTGTTGTTCGAAAATGGAGTAATAAGGCTGTCGGAATTTTGGCTGTGATATGCTTGTTGCAACCTATGGAGTGGTTTTTCTTCTTTTCCCGACAGATAATGCCTGACTGGGGAGTGAGTGAAATGTATGCGGAAGTTGCTGAATATACCCGGACAGGGGACTTAGCATCTTTTTTTATGGGGAATATTACATTGGGACAGAAGGCAAGTTTGTTGTGGGCAATTAATGCGGGACGGTTCTGGCAGACAGCAGGTCTGTTTTTGGTGGGGTATTGGTTGGGAAGAAAACAATTATTTGATTCTTCTTCTGAAAATGCCCGCTTTTGGTTGAAGGTACTTATTGTAGCCGCTGTCATTTTTGCTCCTTTGAATGCCTTGCTTCAAAAGGTGCAAGAGGGAGAGGCCGCAAAAACGATAGGTATTGTGTTGGATATGTGGCAGAAACTTGCCTTTACAGGAGTTCTGGTCGCTTCTTTTATGCTCTCTTATCGAATGACTGCTTTTCGAAAGCGGATAGCTTCTTTGAAATGGTATGGTAGAATGAGTTTAACCAATTATATCGTACAATCTATTTTGGGGGCATTGATTTATTTCCCTTGGGGCCTTTCTTTGGCTCCTTATTGCGGATATACTCTTAGTTTGTTAATTGGTGTTGTATTGTTTGTTTTACAGAACTTTTTTTGTCGTTGGTGGCTGAACCACTATCGGCAAGGCCCTTTGGAAAACCTTTGGCATCGGCTGACTTGGATCGGAACTTCCCGATAATTACTTATGAAAAATGTGTTTTATTTCTGAGATTAAATAGATTTGGAATAAAAGAGGTGGTCAAATTCCATAGTTTGACCACCTCTTTTATGTATTGGAATCGGCAAAATAAGGTAAAAATGATAAAAGGAAGACGAAATTTGAAAATAACACAACTGTTTATTATTCAAAACTTAGCTTATCCAATGATACCTTGATTTTGACAAGTCCCGGAAATCTTCATATTGGAAGAGTGTTCGGTTTAATGACATCCTCCGCAACCGCAACTTCCTCCGTCGCTATCGCAATCTCCGTCACAATGACAACCGGAGCAAGAACCTCCGGCAGGCATCATGTCTTCCGGTTTGGAATCCCGTACTACCAAAATTTCCCCTTCAAAATTTAATGTCTTATCCGCCATCGGATGGTTGAAATCCATCGTTACCGTACTCTCGTTAATCGATTTTACGGTCCCCGGCATACGGTTCCCTTCCGCATCCGTCATCGGTAAGACAACCCCTTCCTTAATCATCTCTTCGTCAAACTTGCCGTTAATCAGAAAAATATCTTTGGGCAAATCTACAACGGCTTCTGCAATGTATTCTCCGTATCCTTCTTCCGGTGTCAGGGTGAAGGCAAATTTGTCTCCCGCTATTTTCCCTTCAATATTTGCTTCGAATTTCGGTAACAACATACCGGTTCCGAAAACAAAAGAAAGAGGACGTTCTGCTGTCGCTTGATCTGCTATTTGACCATCTACGGTCAAGGTATAGGTTAACGACACAAATTTGTTGTTGGCTACTTTCATTAGTTAATCTGTATTAAATTAAGTTTTTTGTTGTTTCCCTTAATGTGGTTGGAGTAGAGGAAAATATGACAGATTTCATACTATGAATTGTCACATGGCATCCCTCTTCCCCAACGTTTCTTTCGTCGTTTTATTGTCCTGGTTATAGCTCGGTCTCTATGGAACCACAGGTACAAACTAAATTGCGGTCGCCATAACCGTTATCGATTTTCGAAACGTAAGGCCAGAATTTATTTTCTGCTACCCAAGGCAATGGATAAGCGGCTTCTTTCCGAGAATAGGGATGGGTCCATTCATCTGCCGAAGCTTCTTGTGCCGTGAGTGGCGCGTTTTTCAATAAATTATCTTCCCCTTCTCCCCGGGATACAATCTGTTCACACTCACGTTTGATTTGAATAAGAGCGGCAATGAAACGGTCCATTTCTGCCTTCGGCTCACTTTCCGTAGGTTCTATCATCAAGGTTTCATGTACCGGGAAAGAGAGGGTAGGTGCATGGAAACCATAATCCATCAAACGACGCGCAATATCCGCACATTCAACACCATAATCTTTCCGGAAATTACGACAATCCAAAATCATTTCGTGTCCTACACGTCCCGTTTCTCCCGTATAGACAATACCGAACTCATCCTTTAGGGCTGCCGCCATATAGTTCGCATTCAGAATGGCCATTTCCGTTACGCGTCGTAACCCTTCTGCTCCTAACATCTTGATATAACCATAGGTAATGGGCAACAGGGCTGCGCTACCCCAAGGGGATGAAGAAACGGCAGTAATGCCTTCTGATCCTCCTACTCCTTCTACTACGGCATGGGAAGGTAAGAAACGAACCAGTTTTTCACTTACGGCAATCGTTCCTACTCCCGGTCCTCCTCCGCCATGAGGCATGGCAAAGGTCTTGTGCAGATTCAGGTGGCACACATCTGCTCCTATGAAGCCCGGATTGGTCAGACCTACCTGAGCATTCATATTGGCACCGTCCATATAAACCAGCCCTCCAAATTCATGAATAATGTCGCATAACTCACGTATCCGTGCTTCAAAGACTCCGTGAGTGGAGGGATAGGTAATCATGGCACATGCCAGCTTGTCCTTGTTGGCCTGTGCTTTGGCACGAAAATCATCTACATTGATATTCCCCCGTTCATCACAGGACACTACTTGTATTTCCATCCCTGCCATGTGGGCCGAGGCCGGATTGGTCCCATGTGCTGAGGCAGGAATCAATGCAATGTTGCGATGTCCGTTGCCCTGAGACTGATGATAGGCACGAATCACCATCAATCCGCTGTATTCTCCGGCAGCTCCTGAATTGGGTTGGTTCGATACTCCTGCAAAACCGGTAATGGCTGCTAAATCTTTTTCCAACTCCCGCATCATTTCCATATAACCTTCTGCCTGTTCTACCGGAACAAAAGGATGGATGTTCCCGAATTCCGACAGACTGAGAGGCATCATGGTAACCGCGGCATTCAGCTTCATTGTACAGGAACCTAAGGATATCATGCTGTTGGCCAATGAGATATCCCGACGTTCCAATTTCTTGATATAACGCATCAAATCGCTTTCGCTGTGATATTTGTTGAAAACAGCTTCTGTCAGATAAGCACTTTGACGTTGACGGGAAGGACAGAATGAGATTTTTTCCGGTACTTCCGACAAAAGGACAGGTGATTTCCCTGCCGCTTCTGCAAAGATGGTAATCAGTTGATTAACCTCTTCCAACGTTGTTACTTCATCGCAGCTGAATCGTACGGTTGTGGCATCCGGATAGAACAGGTTGATTTCATGTTTTTCCGCAATGGCTTTTACTTTTTCCGCATCGGCTTTTACCTGTAACGTATCAAAGAAGCATTCCGAAGCCAATTCATATCCTAAACTTTTCAATGCTCCTGCTACTGCTGCTGTATGACTGTGAACATGCAGGGCAATTCGGCGGATGCCTTCAGGACCATGATAAACGGCAAAGAACCCTGCCATACTGGCAAATAGTGCCTGTGCCGTACAGATGTTGGATGTGGCCCGTTCCCGTTTGATGTGTTGTTCCCGCGTTTGAAGCGCCATACGCAAAGCCTTGTTCCCCAAACGATCTACCGACACTCCGATAATTCGTCCCGGCATGTTGCGTTTATACGCATCTTTGGTGGCCAAATAGGCTGCAGAAGGACCTCCAAAGCCCATGGGGGCCCCAAAACGCTGGGTAGAACCTACGGTGATGTCGGCTCCCCACTCTCCCGGAGGAGTTAATAAAGCCAGACTTAATAAATCTACGGCAGCGGTAACCAATACTCCCGCAGCATGGGCCTTCTCTGTGAAAGAGCTGTAATCGTTGATTCGTCCGTCGGCTCCGGGGTATTGTACTACGGCACCGAATTCCGAACCGGTGAATTCATAAGTGGCAAAGTCGCCTGTTACGATTTCTACATCGAACGGTTCTGAACGGGTAATCAGTACATCAAGAGTTTGAGGGAAAATATTTTCATCCACAAAGAGAGTCTTGCGTCCTGATTTTACCGCTTCCCGGCTCCGCTGATTAAACATCATAATCATTGCTTCGGCGGCTGCTGTCCCCTCATCAAGCAATGAACAGTTGCTGATTTCCATCCCTGTCAAGGAAATGACCATGGTTTGAAAGTTCAACAATGCCTCTAAGCGACCTTGTGAAATTTCCGCTTGATAAGGAGTATAAGAGGTGTACCAGGCCGGATTTTCAAAAACATTACGTATAATCGCGGCCGGAACAGCCGTTGGGTAATAACCCATACCGATAAAGGTCCGATATGGGTGATTTTTACGTGCCAGAGAGCGGATATGGGCTGCAAATTCATATTCACTCATCCCCTGCGGGGCAATAGCTAAAGGCTCTTTTAGACGAATGGAGGAGGGTATGACTTGTTCTATCAACTCGTCCACTGAGGATACGCCGATAACTCGCAGCATCTCTTCCACATCCCGGTCATTTGGACCTATGTGGCGGTTTACAAATTTATCTTGTGCCATATAATGTGTAATAAAATAAAATTTCAAATCATCCAATCTCTTTGAGAAAGTGTAACGGATAAAATAAGGGATGACAACCAACTGTATTTATCCGTTTTGTAATAGTTTCGGGAGAACACGAGTTTCTGAACCCTGAAAACCTGCCCAAAGAGTTGTTTTTATTTCTTTTCCTGATAACGTTTTATTCCTTCTTGCAGAAAACGAACATAATTCTCTACGTTCAAATCGTAACCGCGTGGAGGAACCAAAGTCTCGCCTTCATTATCCAGCAGAACGTAGTAGGGTTGTCCGTTCACTCCGAACCGTTCGGCTTGAAATTCTGCATTGATTTTTCCCAAGGTTTTCAAGGTCTTCCCGTTTCGGCCCGTCACCCATTCACTTTCCGGAAGCTGTACTTTATCGTCCACATAAAGAGCAATGACCACATAATCGTTTTTCAGAATCGAAAGGACTTGTGGATCGGACCATACATTCGCTTCCATTTCCCGGCAATTGACGCATCCATGACCTGTGAAGTCGAGAAAAACAGGTTTCCCTACTTGTTTGGCATATTCCATCCCTTCCTTGTAATCGAAGAATCCCTGTAATCCATGAGGCAAGTGAAGCATATCGCTGTATTTCGCCCGGATGGGGGCCTGAGTAGTGGAGGAAGAGGAGTTTCCGTTGTCACGACTCAAATCGAAATCAAGCGTATGCATGGGAGGAAGATAGCCCGACAATGCTTTTAACGGAGCCCCGAACATTCCCGGAATAAGATAAACGACAAAGGAGAAGGTGATGATGGCTAAGAACAGCCGTTTCACCTTGATATAGGGTACTTCACTGTCGTGGGCAAACTTTAATTTTCCTAAAAGATAAAATCCCAACAGGGTGAAGATAACAATCCATAAGGCAATGTAAACTTCGCGGTCGAGCAATCCCCAATGGTAGGTCTGGTCTGCTACCGAGAGAAATTTAAGTCCTAAAGCCAATTCAATGAATCCCAATACCACCTTGACGGAATTGAGCCAACCGCCCGATTTGGGGAGGTTTTTCAACAAAGAGGGGAAGAACGCGAAGAGAGTGAAAGGAATAGCAAAGGCGGTGGAGAAGACCAACATGGTGATAATGGGTTCCCAAACCTCTCCTTGTGTGGATTTGACCAAAATGGATCCGACGATCGGACCGGTACAGGAGAAGGAGACCAACACCAAGGTAAGAGCCATGAAGAACGTTCCAATCAGGCCGCCCTTGTCGGCTTTGGCATCGCTTCGATTCACCAACTTGCTCGGAAGGACTATCTCAAAGGCTCCGAAGAAAGAGGCCGCAAAAATCATGAAAATCAAGAAGAACACAACATTGGGGAGCCAATGGGTGGAAAGCCAGTTGAAGATATCGGCAGTAACCGCATCGCCGCCTACCAAATAGGTGATGAGGATAATGATGGCGATGGGCAGCGTATAAAGGGCTATGATGGAAAGCCCGTAAAAGCTGGCCATGCTCCGTCCTTTGGCTTTGTTGTCCGAACTTTTCAGGAAAAAAGATACGGTCATCGGAACCATAGGGAATACACAAGGGGTGAGCAGAGCGGCAAATCCCCATAAAATAGCTTCAACGATGATGCTCCACATCGATTTCCCCGGAGTGTCGAGTTGTTGAATCTCTCCATCAGCAGATGCGGTAGCGGTGGAAACGGCTGAAGAAGCTGTCTCTGTGGATTTTATCTTTTCTGCCGCATTGGGAGATTCCGTTTCTTCTGTCGGCTTGGTATCTGTTGCAGCAACAGCCTCATCGGTTGTTGCGCCACCATTGTTTCCCGGACGTTCTATGGTAAATGTAAACTCATGTTCGTCAGGAGGCAGACAGTTCATCTCGGTACAAGCCTGCCACTCAATGGTGGCTTTTATCTCCGTCTTGCCCGGTTTCGTTACTTTTACCTGTTGCTTGAACACCGCTTGCCCGGAGAAAGTGCCAATTTCCATGCCGAAAGCGTCATCGTATTTCTTTTCGGTTTGCCCTTGCTCTATGGTGCCAATCATTTCTACATCTCCGTTGGGCTCAAACGTGATAACAGTGGCATTAGGACCTCCTTCATAAGGACCCATGTCGTAGATATGCCAGTCACTTTCAAGAGTCCCCGTCATAACCAACTCGTATTTGTCATTACCGAGTTCTTTTACGCTGCCCTTCCATTGAACGGGCTCTTCTATCTGGGCTTTTGCCGTCCATATACAGCAGATGAACGTCAGGAACAGAATGAGTTTTTGTTTCATAAAATTCAATACTTAGATTATGGTGTTATCGAATAACCTTTCATGAAATACATCAGGTCGGATTCTTACAGAAAATGTCATTTAATATTTAATATAAGAAAACCCTTACGATAGAAATCATGAAAACGATATATCCATTTTTTATTCATTTTGAAGAGCAGAATCTCATAACACTCGGAGACAACTTTGAAACTCCTGTCGGTTTGAGCGGCTACTCATGGGTTCCCGTTAGTCTTTTATCCGGGTTACATCTTTGGCCGGTTTCGGATAGTTCTTCGAAGCGATGTATTGTTTGGTGCTTTCTATCATTTCCGGTGTGATGTTGAATTGGTAATCACTGTAATCGTTCACTTCGAATGTCCCGGTTACAAAGAATCCCCATGCTTCAAAGAAATCGGTCAAATCGGTTTGCAATAAATCACACGATACCTTAATAAATTCGTACATGTTGTTGATGGAGGCATTCCCCGTACCTTGGTGGGGATGGGTACGCATATATTCCATCAAATCGGCATAAAAGTCCGGATACCCTTTTTCCTGTGCGAATAAATGCAGTTGCCAGAAAGGTACTAATTTTTGAAAAGGGTCCGAAACACACATGATGAACGGCTTTTCCGGTGCATCCAATACTGTTTTAAACGCTGCTTCATAAGTATTGTTCGCACTGAGTCTGCCTGGTTTCCCCGCTTCGGTGGTTACATACAAGGTGAACAGGTTGTTGCTCACTTCCGTCATTCCTCCCCACGTAAGTTGTGGAGACATTTGCATAACATGACCTATCTCATGATTTACTCCCCAGTCGCGGTAGATATTCGGACCTACTGCTGATTTCATCGTTCCTTCGTCGCCCAAGAAAGCCACTCCGTCTCCATCGCGGAACATATAATAATTGTAATTCACGCGTGCCAATATCCGTTTTTCCGGTATCCGGTGGTATTTGGTCGCTCCGCAGAATTCGTATTGTTGTTCCATGATT
This sequence comes from uncultured Alistipes sp., assembly GCA_949296295.1. Lineage (GTDB taxonomy): Bacteria > Bacteroidota > Bacteroidia > Bacteroidales > Rikenellaceae > CASDZK01. The sequence continues at coordinate 31,498 of CASFOM010000230.1, forward strand.
TTGTCGTAGGCTGCCGCCAATTCTTTCCCGTCTTCATACCGGAATTTTTTCAGGTATTCCACCGGATAGGCCAGCTGCATATATTGTGCTTTGACATCCATAATGGGGCTGACTGCATGGTCAAGCAGCGATTTCCAAGTCTCGTTATCCTCGCGGGTAGCGTCAAAATATCCGTTCGCTTTCCCCGTGACAAAATGTATGGTTATGGCAGGAGCCGTTTCCGGATCATCTGCAAAATAGTCGATATATACATTCCCGCTCTTTTCTACATAGATAACATTAACCCCTTCATGCAACGCGATTTTTTGTCTCTTTAATCCCCAGCCTTCCGGATCCTGAGTCGGCTTGTAACCCGGGGTCGGTTGACGCATCCATTCCGGGATAAGCAGACCAACTTCCCGGCCATGAAGATCCCCGACCAGAACGACGTTTTCTCCCGATTCCAAATATACGCCTGTAATGTTTTCATAATTGCTGTATCCGTTATTCAGTTTTAAAGCCTGTCTTAGAACTTTGTTTGACGGTATGGGCTTATAGCTGTTCAGCAGATAGCGCGATTCATAGTTCCCCTGATACAGTTGCTCTGCTAATTGCTGCATTACAGGACTGTTGAATTCTTTTAGTTGTTTCGCTTTGAATCCTTCTGCCAATTCAGAGGCTGTCCAATCTTTAAAAAAGCACAGGTCTTTGGTAATGGCTTGGGTGGAATATGAGGGAGTTTGTCCCGAAACAGTGACTGATAGACAACAGAACATCCCGGTTAATGAAAGGGATAGCGTTTTAATGAATGAATGAATCATATAATGAATTAATACGGTTATCGGTTGATAATAATGAGTTATTAACTTGGTTTATAAGCTTAAACAGACGAAAATCACATCGCTTTGTCAATCTTAATCCGAAACGATTTTCTCCTTTATTTGATTTCCCAATCGTAGCCGTCTTTACGGTCTTTGACGGTAATGCCCAACTGTTGCAGAGAATCACGGATTTTGTCGGAAGTGGCCCAATCTTTTTGATTTTTGGCTTCCTGACGTACCGAAAGAATCATGTCAATCAATCCCGCGGTTATCTCTTCCCGTCCCGATGCGGCTGTTTCGTCCGTTAGTCCCAATACCTCTGAAACAATGGTGTGCATATCCCGGGTTAAGGTCTCGAGGTCCGATTGTGTGATGCTTTGTCCTCCATCGTGCAATTGATTGATGATGCGCACCCACTCAAATAAAATGGCAATGGCAACCGGACTGTTTAAATCATCGCACATGGCTTGCATTACCTCTTCTTTTAGCTTGGAAACTTCTATGGTAGAGGTGGAGGAGGGTTTGATTTTATGTAATGTATCTACGGCTTTCATTAAACGTTCATACCCTTTTTCCGCTGCACTCAAGGCTTCGTTCGAAAAATCCAGAGTACTCCGGTAGTGAGCCTGCAGGATGAAAAAGCGGATGGTCATTGGAGAATAGGCTTTGTCCAATAATTTGTGTCGGCCCGAAAACAACTCTTCCAAAGTAATGAAATTACCTAAGGATTTCCCCATTTTCTGCCCATTGATGGTAATCATGTTGTTGTGCATCCAATAATTGACCGAGTCATGACCTAAGGCTGACGTGCTTTGGGCAATCTCGCATTCATGATGGGGAAACATCAGGTCCATACCTCCCCCATGAATATCGAATCGTTCCCCCAAATATTTGGTACTCATCGCAGAACATTCAAGATGCCAACCCGGGAAACCGTCACTCCACGGAGACGGCCAACGCATGATATGTTCGGGGGAAGCTTTTTTCCACAAAGCAAAATCATACGGATTACGTTTGTCATCCTGACCGTCAAGACTTCGTGTCGCTGCCATCATATCTTCAAGCACCCGTCCTGATAACTGACCGTAGTGATACTGTTTGTCGTATTTTTCCACATCGAAATAAATGGAGCCGTTGCTTTCATAAGCAAAGCCTTTATCCAGAATGGTCCGTATCAACTCTATTTGTTCGATGATATGTCCTGATGCCTGTGGCTCGATACTTGGCGGAAGAACATTCAGAGAACGCATCGCATCCCGGTAACGGTTTGTGTAATATTGGGCCACTTCCATCGGTTCCAACTGTTCTATACGTGCTTTTTTGGCTATCTTGTCTTCGCCCGTATCGGCATCGTTTTCCAAATGTCCCACATCGGTAATGTTGCGGACATAGCGTACCCGATATTCCAACTGTTGCAACAGCCGGAACAACAAGTCAAAAGTAATGGCTGGACGTGCATGGCCCAAATGGGGATCGCCATATACTGTGGGGCCGCATACATATAATCCCACATGAGGTGGGTTAATGGGTTTGAAGGTCTCTTTTTTTCGTGAGAGCGTATTATAAATTTTCAGTTCCATCGATTTATGGTTGTTTTTCAATCTCTTCTGTTAAAACGGAAATTAAGCTACAAAGATAGGCTTTTTATCCGGGAGTATTGTATTTTACTTTTTATTTGCGCTCTTTGGGGTTCATTGGCAGGTTGTCCTGACGTTGCTTGACCGTTTCGAGGAGGAAAGATAGTTTGGCTACCTGATCCGGATACTCTTCCGCAACATTGTTCTTTTCTCCAGGATCGATGTCCAAACGATAGAGTTGAGGTCGTTTGTCATTTCCCAATTCGGTATTGGTATAACTGTCTTTTTTTATCCCGTTGTTCGGCTCTATGTATTTCCATACACCTTGAAGCAGTGAGGCAGCTGATGCCTTTTCTACTACATATTCTCGCCCTGACTTGTCTTTCCCCAACCATGCGGATAATTCATTGCGGCTGTCGGGGGCTTCCCCTTCACTTAATGACGTGCCGGTAAGAGCTGCCAAAGAGGCGAACAGGTCAATCTGGCTTAAGGCGGCATGACTTGTCCGGTTGCGTGGAGTATGCCCCGGCCACCGAACCAATGTAGGAACACAAGTCCCTGCTTCGAAACTGCTGTATTTTCCGCCTCGCATATTTCCCCAAGGCTTATGGTCTCCCAGTTTCTCTACTGCATCATCCCGATAACCGTCATCCACAACAGGTCCATTGTCACTTGTCAGAATAACAAGCGTATTTTCTGTTAATCCCAATGAATCCAAATGATTTAACAGTTTCCCTACGGAATAATCAAAAGAGAGAATGGCGTCTCCTCTTGGACCCATTCCACTCTTCCCCGCAAAACGGGGATGAGGAACTCTCGGAACATGGATGTCGTTGGTGGCGAAATAAAGAAAGAAAGGTTCTGATTGATGGGCCTCAATGAATTCAAGAGCCTTCTCCGTGATGCGGTCTGCAATCTCTTCATCCTTCCATAAGGCACTTTTCCCGCCTTTCATATAACCGATACGTCCAATACCGTTGATGAGTGCTTGATTATGCCCGTGGCTGGATGGCATGGTTAATAGCTCCGGATTGTCTTTCCCGGTCGGTTCTCCGGGGAAAGGTGTCGTATAACTGACTTCAATAGGATCGTTGGGATCGAGTCCTACTACCTCACCGTTTTCTATATAGACACATGGAACGCGGTCTCCCGTAGCCGCCATGATGAATGAATAATCAAAACCGATATCTTCCAAAGCCGGGGAAATACGCTCGTTCCAATTTTGTTTCCCCGTTTCTGAACCTAATCCCAAATGCCATTTGCCAATAGCTCCGGTAACATAACCTGCACGTTGCAGCATATCCGGCAAGGTCTTTCTCTCCGGTGTGATAATCATCGCTGCATCTCCCCGGGCAACCCCTGTCCCCTGACGTCGCCACGCATATTCTCCCGTCAGTACACTGTATCGCGAGGGAGTGCTGGTAGAGGCCGTAGCATGGGCATTGGTAAAACGGACTCCTTCTCGTGCCAACCGATCTACATGCGGCGTAGATATTTGACGGGCTCCGTTGCAACTGATGTCTCCATAACCGAGATCATCGGCAAAAATAAAAAGAATGTTGGGTTGATTTCGATTGCTTTGTGGCCTCTCTTTTGCAAGAGAAGAAACAGAGGCGGTGAAAGAGAATACCCCTGTTAAGGCTAAAATACATGGAGCGGAGTTCATAAATTTATAGTTTGTTACGATAATGTGCGATTTGTCGATTTTTGTTATTGCAAATATAGTGTGATTTTATTAACTTTCGGCGTTTTCCAGAAATATACTATGAAATTATTTTATAAAATAATTCTTTCTTTTGCTTTTTCTTCGTGTGCCGTTTCTATTATGGCTGCTGACCATGCTTCCCCACGAGCGATGGAAACATGTTCTTCCGTAGATGAACTCATTAATCAGGCTATTGCTCAACGGGTATTCCCCGGAGCCCAATTGGTAGTAGGTGATAGCCGAGGAGTCATTTATTCCCGTACTTATGGTTATCAGGATTATTCAAAAAAACGAAAAGTAGAAGCGGATGACTTGTATGATATCGCTTCCTGTACCAAAATTATGGCATCTACCCTGGCTGTGATGAAGTTAGTGGGAGAAGGGGTACTTCATCTGAAAGATTCCATTGCCGGATTGTTGCCGGAGTATCAGGGGACAACCGTCTCTTCCCTGACATTGGCCGAATTGTTGAAACATACGACCGGATTGAAACCGGTGATCCCTGTCGTACAACGTCTCGTGAAACCGGAAGAAGGAACATTATTCAGCGCTAAAAAAACGGAATCACATCCATATCAGTACGATAGAAATTTATATGCTTGTAAGAAGACCTGTTATGATACGGCTTATTTATCTCCGGAACCATGTCCCGGATTTCATCCTGTAACCGATTGCCTCTATGCAAGTGACAGTATTGTACAACTTGTGGATTCCATGGTCTTAGCTGCCCATAACCCTGCTCGACGGGGACGGTATCTGTATAGTGATTTGAATTTTTATTTCGTCCAGAAAATGGTAGAGGCGGTAACCGGAGAATCATTGGATGCTTATGTGAGGAGAATCTATGATCGGATGGATATACATAATATTGGATATAATCCGGTGAAATGGAAACCGAAAGAAAAAATAGTCCCCACAGAGTACGACTGTTTGTTACGGAAGGATACCTTGCGGGGATATGTCCATGATGAGTTTGCATGGATACGGGGAGGAGTGTCCGGAAATGCCGGATTATTTGCCGATGCTTCCTCTCTTGGAGTGGTTTGCCGAATGCTGTTGGATAGCGGACGCTATGATTCTGTCCCTATTATTCGTCCCGAAGTTATTGAACAGTTCACGAAGCCTCAGCTTTCCGGAGATAAGGTTTGCCGCGGATTCGGATTTGCCAAACAGCCGCCTCAAACAACAGAATACGGTCCGGAAAGTTATGGCCATACCGGATTTACCGGTACATTCTTTTGGGTGGATCCGGAACGGGATATTTATGTAGTACTATTAACAAACCGAGTATATCCTTCTCGAAGTAATAAACAGTTTGATTCATCTTTTCGTCGAGAACTTTGGGCGAAGATAACAGCATCTGTTCCCTCAGAGGCGAATTATGAAGAGATTGCCGAGTCTCGATAATATTTTTTATCCTTGTTTTTTTTTGTTTAAATTTCTGATAATTAAAAGGATAGGGATTGTTGTGTTTTTTGCTAAAAAAAGTTTTCATTTTATTTTGTAAACGGGGTAAAAATTTGTAAATTCCGAACGAAAGATAAGATGCTTAATATATAATTTTAGTTAAGTGTTTTATATACGTTTAATTTTAAAATATTTCAGCCATGACCCCTGTATTTACCCCAGACAGGAGGCGCGTGCGTTTCTTGTTGTTCTTAGTTTTCTTTTTGTTTCTGTCGTATTCCTATTTTAGAGGTTCAGAAACGTTACCGATGCGAATAAGCCGTTATTTTGAGAGCCAGAGGATTTTTTCACAGGAAAAGGTTTATCTTCATACGGACAAGAGTGCGTATGTGAGTGGCGATACACTTTTTTTCAAGGGATACTTGTTGGATGCGATGACGCACATAGATTCAGTAGGGAGCAATTTTCTATACGTAGAGTTTTTGGACCGTCGTGACTCGGTCCTGCTTCGAAGGAAATTCAAGCGTGATTCAGGAATTTTTCGTGGTCAATTTGAACTTCCCGTCACGCTCCAGCCGGGCGATTATTATTTGCGGAGTTATACGGAGTGGATGCGAAATTTTTCCCCGGCATATTTTTTCACGAAAACAATCCCGATAGGGAATTCTGTAGTAACCGATATCGTTCCGAAAGTAGATTACGTAACGAACGAAGACGGAAGTCGTGTTATGAAAATCGGCTTTTTTAACGGAGAAGGAGTCCCCTATTCGGAAGAGAAAGTTAGTTACAGTTTAACGGATAAGACAGGAAAGATTTACCGTACCCGAACAGAGAGGACTAACGGTTCCGGCGTATTGTATGTTCGGTTGGACGAACGTTCTCAGATAACGGATGATCCTCGAGTGGATGTCACTTTTGATGGAGAAAAATATGATTATAGCCGGAGTTTCTATGTGAGTAGCGATGATGAAGATTACAAGATGACATTTTTCCCGGAAGGAGGCAATTTGTTGTTGGGGCAAAAACAGCAGGTAGCGTTCAAGGCACAGAATTCGCGAGGTTTTGGAGAGTCGGTCACAGGGTTCGTAGTATCGAGTGAAGGTGATACGGTATCCCGTATAGTAACGCATCATGACGGGATGGGCAGTTTTTTGATGCATACGGAGCCGGGAGAGAGTTATCGTGCGGTAGTCCGGTCGTCGAAAGGTCGGGAACAGGAGTTTCCGTTACCTTCCCCCGTTTCATCGGGCTATTCGTTGAGCGTCCGGAGCGGACGTGATAAATTGTATTATCAGGTACATAAGACCGCAGATCGGACTTTGGACAGTCTTTACCTACTGTGTCATACGCGAGGGATTCCGAAAATTCTGTTGACCCTTACCCCGGAAACGGACAGCGGAGCCATCGACAATAGTATTTTCCCGGACGGGATAAGTGAATTGTTGCTTTTGGATGGTCGCGGGATGTCCTTAAGTAAACGTTTGGTCTTTTTTTATCGTCCGGATGTTGTATTCAGTCACAGGACTGATCGGGCAGGTTACGGACCCCGTGAACGAGTGGAAATGGAGATAATGATACAGGATAACCAAGGTCAAGGGTTACCCGGAGATTATTCGTTGAGCATAACTGATGGAGGGAGTGTTCCGATAGACAGTTTGTCGGACCATATCGTTTCCTCGTTGTTGCTGACGTCGGATTTGAAAGGATATATAGATGATCCGGCCCTTTATTTTCGGGACAATACCCCGGAGACCTTACATTCCCGGGACTTGTTGATGATGACACATGGCTGGAGTCGTTTTGTTACGGACAATTTATCCGAAGCACAGCGCCAGGATATTCATTTTTTCAAGGAGGGAGGTCAGTTTGTCACGGGTCATATAGAGAATTTGATAGGTGGGAGATCGAAGAATGCCATGGTTATCGGTGCCTGGTGGGACAGTGATTCAATAATGCGTTTTCGTCCACCAGTAATGGCTGATTCTATGGGAAATTACATCATTGAAGGGATGGATTTTGTGGATACTGCGAGAGTGATGATTCAAGGCCGTACAGGGAAACGCCAATGGGATAATGTAGGAGTTGTGGTGGACAGCACAGATTATCCTGCGCCATATTCCAAGGTACGATATCGGGATACATACGAGTTGCTTACGGAGAATTATCTGCAACAGTTTCGAGAAGATTACTACAACAAGGGAGGGATAAAGGTTCTTAGTTTGAAGGAGATTACGGTGACGGGAAGGAAATTGTTTTCGGAGAAGAGGGGGATGGATAGTGAGATTTTCGGACCGGAGGAATTTAGAAAGGATAATGAACATTCGTTATTCTATACGATTAAAGCAATGCCTTATGTTCAGTGGAGACCGCCGATAGGAGGTGGAGAAGAATATTTTATTTATAAAGGGAAACCAATAGGATATTATATTGTTGATAATTTTAATGTTTCATGTACTTATTTTCGGAATGTGGATATCAGTTGTGTCGCGTCTATTGAATTTATTAAGGATTTGAGTATGGCAACGTTTCCTGGTATGTCTTCTCCTCCTCGAAAAGGAACTGCTATTTTTGTTCGAATTTATCCAGACAAGTTTAAGCAATTGTTAAAGGTATCTCCAGGGTTGTCTTTATTTCGAATTATGGGCTATACCCGTCCTCAGGAGTTTTATGAGCCGGTTTACGATACGCCGGAAAGGAAGTCGGTTAAACGTCCTGACTTACGTACAACTATTGCGTGGCGACCGAAGGTAAATGTGGATTCAAGCGGGACAACTCAAGTTATTTTCTATACATCCGATTCTCCTGAGAACTACAATATAGTGTTGGAAGGAGTTACCAACCAAGGAAATCCTGTCCGTTATGCCACTAAATTGGCAGAATAAACCTGGTTAGGTTTTGCTGCTGAATAACAAAATTTAGAATAGGTCTTGAAAATAGCGGATAATCTGTCTCTTATGTAAAACGTTGTAGTTTTTTAGATATAGACAGAATATTGAGGTGTCAAATCCATTCAAAACATGAATTCTTTCTTTATGAGGTGACACGTTTATTCGTGTCGGGGAAATGTGGATGAGTCGGATAATTCAATCACAACATTGTCATTATGGCCATGACAAAGATCTTTTACCCGTAAGAAGTTGCCAGCTACACAAAACCGGTCGCCGATAAGAGGAAGATGTCTGACTAATACTGAGGGGAATAACTTGTCGTTTAAAACGGGACTGATAATAGTCATGCCCGGCTGTGGTCCCAAGACCAACAGAGGAACATATCCTGTTCGATGGAGGATATTGCGGACATAATTCAATCTTACCTCTTCTGAAAAATCCCATGCCTTCCTTTTCTTTTCCATTAATTCCTGCAAGGCAGCATCAGGAAAAACGGTTTCTCCAATATGAGGCAGTTCCGAAAGTTGAAGAGGTAAACATTCTGTCTCTTCCGGCCAATCGGCTTCTATGCTCACAGTAACGAACAAATCAATCATGGTGCAAGTATTTAGGGTATCGAAGAGGTATCGGCAAGAATAGTGGTATCACCGGCAGACGTGTCGTTTTGTAAGCTGTCAGCAATGAACAGGTCTCGTTCAGGCCATTCGCTGACCTTGTTAAAAGCACTGCGTAACATGGTGCTGATGTAACGGTGGAAACGGGAACCCTTCCAGGAACTGGTGTTGGTGATGAATACCCAGGTATAACCGTTGCTTTGTTTCCGTAATAAGGCATTTGTGCCTGACATGGTGCCTGTACGGGACCATGTGCCATCATTTTCAGTACTCATCCAGCCTAACGGTAAGGAACCGTTTACCTTTTCCGTCATTAACCGAATGGTGGAAGGCTTTAAAATATCAGGACGGGTGTCACTGCCGTCAATAGCCGCGACAAATAATAATATTTCCGTAGGAGAAGCCACCCAACCTCCTGCTCCACTCAGCCCATGTACGTCATTCCCTCCATCGCTTTTGGCCGTTAATCGTCCGGAACCGTCGCAAGCCGGTACTTTTTCTGCTTCTTGTGTCTCGTAATAACGTACCTCATTGGGAAATTTATCCGCATGACGGTTGTTGCCTATATGCATGTCGAAACAACCCGCTGGAGCCAGGATACTGTCCTGAACATAGGTCTCATAGGGTTGTCCCGTTATTTTCTCAATTACTTTGGAGAGTACGACATATCCTAAATTGGAATAATAAGTGCGTGTGCCAGGACGAAATCCCAACCCGCTGCGTACCGCATATTCCACATAATCATCCATATCATAGGGAGGACGCCGCTTCAATACCCGTTCCACCAACTGCCAGCTGAACATCGGATCGCCTGCCCGAACGGTAAATCCTCCTTTGTGACGCAGCAACTGTTCTATGGTGACATCCGGAAGTCGTTTATCTGTATAACAGAGAAACAAGGAGTCATTTAAAATACCTTCCGGACCGAAAACATGACTCTCTAAACCTACCTTGCCCTGTTCGTACAACTTCATTATCGCTGTGGCAGTAATGAGTTTGGAAAGGGAGGCAAGACGAAGGATATGTTTTACTTCCATACGTACCGAATCTTCCTGATCGGCCCAACCATACCCTTTGCTGTATATAAGGTCTCCATCTTTCATGATGGCTAATGAAGCACCCATGAGATCCCATCGGGACATAAACTGTTCTACAGCCCGGTCAAACCGGTCCGCTTCGGGAAGGGCACTGTCTGAGTTGGAAAGCAGATGATTGAGAGGAACAGGTTGAACAATACTGTCTGTTGTGACACCTGTTGAAGCCATCACTTCTCCGGAAAACCACTTCCAGGGACGTACCATAAGCAATACTGCCAATGCTCCGATAATACAAATAATGCTGATGGTATTGCGGAGAGAAGGTAAGTTATGAGGGAAATGAAACTTTATGGCAGGTAACTGTATCCGTGGCCATTGGATATGCGGCCATTTGATTTTGGGAATGGAGAGGGTAGGAATGGTAATTTTTCTCTGCTTCTTTGGGGAAATTCTTTTATGGTGTGAGACAGTTTTGGAAACTGTCTTTTTTCGTTTCCTCTTTGTTGGAGGAGAAGAGGGGGTGGGATTCTCCTGCTGCTTTTCTTCTTGCGAAGGAGGATAAATTTCCTCTTCCGGCTCGTTAGATGGTGTATAATAGATATTATAATCGGGTTTACTGACTCGTTTCATGAAATGAAAAATGAATATTGCAAAGGTACACATAAATTATATACATCCCAAAAATGAAAAAACAGTATTGGGATGTATGAGAAAAACAGACTGAAATATACGAAAATGGCATGATTAGAAAAATTCTCGTAATATTTTCGTACTTTTATCTTGAATTCATGTAAATACAAGCCATAATGAAGAGTATTGTTCGATTGCTGGTGATCATATCCTTCTTCTTTTGCTCGAAAAAAGGAGAAACACAACGATTATCCATGACGCTTAGTGGAAAAAATGATTGGAAAATATGGATGGACAAACGTGCCGAGTGGATTAAGGATTCCTTGTATCTCCCGGAGGAAGTGGTGTTGGAGAAATTGCCTGTAAATCCTCCTTCGTGCGGGTGGGAGACTCTTTTTAATGAACAAGAAATCCCTTGTCAGGTCCCAACCACGGTAGAGGAACAGTTTGGAGAGAGAAATACCTGGACCTATCATGGGGTCTCCTGGTTCTATACAACTTTTGAATTGCCTGAAAACTGGGAACAAAAAAGGGTATTCTTGAATATTGCTCAATATAATCAGCGGATAGAGGTATTTGTCAATAATCAGTTAGTGGGATATGATGCTGTGGGAATG
>CASFOM010000231.1 GCA_949296295.1 uncultured Alistipes sp.
ATTTTTCCGAAGGGCAGAGTTATCGGCTTTATATGCTGGCAAACTGTTCTTCTACGGTACGTCAGCAGTTTTCGGGGATAGAGAATCAGAAGGATTTGGAATATCTGAAAAGTTTAGTGGAGCATACTCCGGATATTTATCTGACGGGAGCCGATGAAGACAACCCCTCTTTACCCTCCCTTTTCCTGATGGATGGCGTAGCTTATCCACAAGGGGGCGATGCCTCTGCGATCAATGTGGTGTTGAACGACGGGGACAACAGTACGGATGTGGAATTATCGGTCATGTTGCGTCGTGCCGCGGCGAAGCTGAAGATAGAGATTAGTGCGAAGGATGCCATTCGTTTCCCTGCTCTTGGTCAGGTGGATCCGGATGGGGATGGTCCTGCTTCTCCCGTTAATATCTATTACAATTATTCGATGGTGAATATGCGAACGGATAGCCGTCTTTTGTCGGAAGGGGGTTTGGCTTCTGTGGCGGAGCTAACGGGAAGAACAGATCCTACCTCAGTGAAAATGTTACGACCGAATGATCAGACGATAAGTCTGACCACTTATACGTACAGTCATGAGTGGACAACGGCTTCTTTGTCGGAAAACGAGACCTATCTGGTGGTTCGTGTCCCTGTCTATTATACGGCAGAAGGGACAACGGAAGCGGTATTGCGTTCAGACAATTACTACAAGATACCGTTGGGCCGCAATGACGGGAATACGATAGGGTTGAAACGGAATACGCAATATACGATAGATGTACGTATCGGTTATCCGGGTGCGGATGATCCGTCATCTCCGTTGTTGTTGGAAGATATCCGTTATGAGGTATCGGATTGGACGGAGACGGAGATAGGCATAGGGGGGAGTTCGGATGCGCCGGTTTTTTTGGAATTGAACAAGAATGAGTTGGAGCTGCACCATGTGGATCAGGATGAATCCATCACCTTTTCTTCCTCCTCGGATGTTCAGGCACGCATAACGAAGGTGTGGTACACGAACAAGTTTGGTGCAGAGGTGGATATTACGTCAAGGATTAATACGTCGGGTTATCCGACGGTTACGGTGGATTGTTCGGGCATGAATGGCAATTTGATGTTGCATAGCGATAATCCGACCAATAATCTGATGCGGAACATAACGATAGAGGTAAGCAATCAGGATAGTCTTTCAGAGCAGGTAACGGTTCGTCAATACCCGTTGGATTACATTACGTTTGTGATGGGATATTACTCTTATCGGAGTGACTTCGGGACCAACGGAACAAGCAATGACATCACTACATATGAACATAGGGGGAGCGAAAGAATTACAGGGGCGTCCTGGACAAGAGATTGGTTGCCTCCTTGGAATGAGAGTTGGCATTATTATTCTGGAAATATCAATTCAGATTTTCGGTCTAAAGTTTATGAAGGTTCGGGAACGATAAAATATTATTATTATGAGAGTAACGGCAACAAACGGACATCGAGCATTGATAATTTGGAAAATCCGCGCATGTATCATGTATTAATTACTACGACATCGAGTGATTATACGTTAGGTCGTCCGAAGATGGATGCGGACGGCTATACTTCCGGGGATGATAATAATGCCAAATTAGTATCCCCTTCCTTTATGTTGGCGTCACAGTTGGGCGCGGTACAACCTTTTGAAGGATTGGCCGAGGCAGCGTATCATTGTTCTCAATATGTGGAGACCTATAAGAAGAAGGATGGTACGGTAGGCATTTACGATGATTGGCGTTTGCCTACGGCAGCAGAGATAAAGATTATTTACAAGTATCAGTACAATTCGGAAGCGATGGATGAGGTGTTGGCGGGGGATCGTTATTGGAGTGCGAGCGGATTGGTACCGAAAGTGGAAGGTCAGGGTAGTGACCGTGCTATCCGTTGCATACGGGATATGTATGATTCGTCGAAACCGGAACAATAAAAAGGAAGAAAGGAATAGAGCATGAGAAATACAAGATACAGGATAACAGTCTTAGCATTGTTTCTAATGTTGGTTCAAGGCTTTTGGATGTCGTGCGCGAAAGAGAGCCTTTCGCCCATGGATGATGGTTCGGAGGTTTCCGATGGATATGTTCGTATAGGCTTTGGGTTGTCGGTTCCGGATATGGTAGAGGTAACTACCCGTTCTGTTGATGCGGATGCGTCCGGGGTAGAGGATTTGCGTCTGTTCTGTTTTGATAAGAACGGTTTGTTTATCACTACGGCGACCATCAGCAGCCATACGCCGTCACCGGAACCGGGTTCCGGTTATGTGTTGTCTGGGACGTTCAGTGCGGAGGTAGTGGATTATACGCGGATTATTCACATCATAGCGAATCAGAACCTGGATGGGTTCAATGAGACCGATTATTTAGGACTTCCGGAAGATCAGGTAATGACGACGTTGGTTGCCTCTTCAGGTCGAATGATTTATTGGGGTCGTGTAGCGGCACAGGAAGGTCAGAGTATCACGGAAGCGATGCAGGCTCGTCCTATCCCTATGGCGCGTAACCAGGCGCGTATCGGGGTGAATGGGAACGGTCATTTTACGGTATCGGGTTTTACGGTATGCAATACGAGTGCTTTCGGTACGATGGTTCCATATAATCGGGAGACGGCTCAATTTGATTGGTTTGAGGTTCCGGAGAGTGACAAGTACATTACTCTTCCCGAAGAGCCTGGTCGGGTTAGCGGCATAGAAGATGTGAATACGTCGGAGTATGAATATGTCTTTGAGACGGCAAATCCGTTGTCCGATCCGGTAAGTGTTATACTGTATGGTCGGAACAATGGTTCTGAGACCGATTCCTATTATCGTGTTTTGTTGTTGGACAATACGACACAGGAGCCGTTGCCTGTATTGCGCAATCACTCCTATACGATACGAGTGGATGGTTCGCTGTCCTATCCGTACGCTACGTTTGACGAGGCGTTGCATGGTGCGGCGACGAACAATGTATGGATTTCCGTTTCCGATGATATCCACAGTGTCCGGGATGGGGAACACATCCTTTCCGTCGATGAGACCTCCATTGTTATTTTGGGGAATGAGAATCAGGGGATGCCGTACGAGATAGGTTATTCCTATACGACGACGTCCGGAGCGGGAGTTCCTTCTTCGGAAGCACCGGAGGTAACGTGGGTTCCGAACAGTAATGACGTGGCCCATCCGGTTCTTCAGTCGGAGTATGATTCATCTACGGGACGAGGGCGAATCAATTTGTCGTTGCTTCCGATGAATGGTCGGGAGAAGCGGGAAGGTTCCATATTGATCAAGAAAGGGAAGTTGCAGCGTACGGTAAAAATCATCACGATTAGTGAGCAGACTTTTTCTCCCTGCTGGATTTCTACGGAGGTTTACAACGAGGCGAATCAGCATGTGACGTTGATGTTTCATATTCCGGAGAGTTGTCCGGAAGAGTTGTTTCCGTTCAATGTCTTGATCAGCATTAATCATATTGACGTACGGTCGGAATCGGGGATGGTTTTGCAGACCATCACGCGCATCAGTAATCCGGAAGAGTATGGTGAAGATGTTACGGACATCAATGGTCGGACCATTGGATATAAATATGTGCTTCCTGTTACCCGTCCAGGGATTCAACGGGTTTATTTCCGGACGGTGTTAAGTGGAGAGCCGGAAGACAGGGTTACCTTGGAAGCAGATTATTTTGAGTCTTTGGAAAAGAATTATACTTTCAGTAATTCCCCATATCGGTTACATATAGCAGGGTTGAGTGAGTTTGACGGGAGTATCACACCGGATTATGCGGATGATGAGGTGATTCTTTATCGGTTGGTTCCTCAAAAAATCAACGCTCCGGTTAATTTTGATTTGTCCACTTATAACGGGACGAGTCTGATGAATGGTTCGGTGGATGATGAGTTTTTGATTTATTCCCAGAATTTGAATGATTATCCGGAAGATGCTGTTCCGGGAGGAGTTGCGGAATGCCGTTTTGTAGCGGTGAATGAGAGCGAATGGGGTTCCGGCGGCCGGGTGCATGGCTTTTATCCGATTGCTCCCGGGAAGTCGCAGTACAAGATATATATGTACACGAATACGCCGGCAAGTTCAGAGGTGATACGAATAGCCTCCAACCAGTCAGGGTCTCCTTCTGTCAAGGGGACGGGCAATTATGCAGGGAACAGTTACCGTTCCGTAACGTTTGAGTTGGCCAATTATGCTCCTTTCGAGTTTGCATCGACCTTAAAGGATGATGCGTCGAAAACCCAGACATGGAGTTATGAGTATGGTCAGCCGGTGGACCTTGCCTTCAATATCACCAGTTTTAAGGGGAGTGACGGAGGGGAACCGGATCCTTTTGGCACCTCTTTCCGGGTATTTATAGATGCCCCGATGTTGGAAATAGATGAGTCCCGGCGTCCGAGTTGGCTTACATCGGATAAGTTTTATAAGGACGGGTCTGTTCCGGGACGTTTTGTCTATGTGGTATCGTCGGATCGGGATTTGGAAGATGACCATTGGAGTTTGACACCTCCGGGTATTTCCGTAGCTCGTCCGGGGGAACGTAAGGTTCTTCCGTTCAAGACCTCTGAGATTGTGAGTGCAGGAGAGGTTTCCATATCATCGGATCGTGAAGTTGTTGTTTTCAATACGGAACGTTATACGGTGAATAATAGTCCGATAAGTGGTTCTATTCGTTATGGAGCAGGTTCTGTCTCGGTACCGGAAAATGCGTTTGTTTCTTTTGAACGTTCCCGGGACGGGACCCGTATTGGTTCCGTTTCTGTCTCCGGAGACGGACGTTATACGCTTCGTTTGCGTGGGGAGTATGATTATGCGTGGGGCGGAGATGAACGGGTTGAGTTCCATTATAAAGACGGTAGTGGTACGGAATATGTTTATCGTGCGGATAACTTGGCCGCTTTGTTTTCTCAGCCGGATGTTGTTCTGGTTGCAGAGTAGTTTCAGACAATTCTGATTATGTTCATATAAGTTCCGGCGGATGGGGATGTTTCAACGTTTTCATTCGCCGGATTTGTTACAGGAGAGATAGGTATGAAATCATTGGTACGATTTTTTGTCGTTATGTTGGGATTTTTCACAATGTATGGTTGTGCAGGTCGCGGAGGGGAGACTCCTCAGAATGATACTTCCGGGGAAGCGGTTTCCTTTTCGCTTCCTGTTGTTCCTGATTCGCTGACTACGGCCATTTCCCGGGCTGACTATCTGGCGGAACATTATTGGGACGGTTTTGATTTTTCAGACACCTCCCTGCTTCATTGTCCGGAGGTAACGGAACAGGCCTTTGTCGATTTTGTTCATATTTTACCTCATAGCGGGAAATCAAGGGAGGCGTTTTCCGCTCTTTATGAGGGAGCTTCCTCCCGTCCGGAGATGTTGGATTATTTTATGGTTTTGAGTGACAAGTATTTGAGTGATATACAGTCCCCTGTTCGGAATGAGTCGTTGTATATTACCTCTTTGGAGGTTTTGTTGTCGCGGTCGGATCTTGCTTCTTCGGATCGTGTTCGTTTGCAGTATCGGTTGGATTTGTCTCTCAAGAACCGGGAGGGGAGTACGGCATCCGATTTCGAGTATCTGTGCAGTGACGGGAGTACCCGGCGTCTTTCTTCTTTGTCACAGGAGTTTACGTTGTTGTTTTTTCACGATCCGGATTGTGATGATTGTCGTCGGGTGGAACGTTATCTTGCCTCTTCTCCCGTTTTGTCCCGGTTGATTTCGGAAGGTCGTTTGGCGGTTCTGGCGGTGAGTGTGGAAGGAGCGGCCTCTCGGTGGCGCGAGGTTTCTTATCCGTCGGGATGGATTAATGGTTGTGATGCGGAACAATATCTTAGCAAGGAGTCGGTTTATGATTTGCGAGCCATTCCATCCCTTTACCTTTTAGGACGGAATCGTCGGGTGCTTTGCAAGGACGCTTCAGCGGAAGCCATTGTATTGAAGTTGTCGGAGCCGGATGCTGTTTCCCGTTGAGTCATAAGACGGTTCTGCGTTTTTTTCTGTTTCCTTGTTCTGTGTTTTTCATTGATTCGGACCTGTTCTGCGTTTTTCATCGGACAGCTTGCTGTCCTGTTCCTTTGCACAGAGCAGGGTAGAATAGTTGTCAAACATTCGGAAATAAAATACGGATTCTTGTTCAGAATCTTTTTTCATTCGTAAGAAAACAGAAAAAGGAGGTGGATAGATTTTATTTTACGATTGGCTCCACCTCCTTGAAAAATTAATGAAAAAAATTAATTGAACTTAACCACATTAGATTCTAAGAAAATATAGAAGAAATAGTGTCTGATAGAATTATTGTGGTAATAAAAGGTGCTGTCCCAGCACAGATGTAAAGGTATGTATTTTTTTTGAGAATTACAACGAAAGAAGAAATTTTTTTGAGTTGTTCCTTGTTTGTGACTGGGATGTTTCCTTTTTTTGTACTTTCATACCGGCGTTTTGGGGTGTAGAAACGGTGCCGTTTGGTTGGTTCCTTCCAAGGTTGTTTTTTGTCGTTTGCCCAATCTGTTTCCCGGTTCATTTTGCATTATGGAGTATCAAAAAGAGATAATTGTATCGGAAAGGCTTTCCGTATCGGATTATATAGACCGTTTTTGTGATACGGAGCGTTTTCTGGCCTGTTGTCGGGCGTGTCCGGCTTATGGGAAAGTGTGGAGTTGTCCTCCGTTTTCCTTTAATCCGTTGGACCGTTTAAAGGCATATCGTTATTTATATCTTGTGGGGGTTAAGATTGTCCTGTCGGAGTATGTACGGCATCTTCCGACGGATGCTGCGACGCAGCAGGAACTGTCTGTTCGTATTCTTGGCGAGGCTCGTCGCGGGATGGATACGGGATTGTTGTCGTTGGAGCAAGAGTATGGTCCGGGGCTTGCTTTTTTTGCAGGGAGTTGTTCCGTTTGTGCCCGAGAGTCGTGTAGTCGTCGTGAGGGACTTCCTTGTCGTTATCCCTGGCGTATGCGTTCTTCGTTGGAGTCGTATGGTTTTGATATTTCCCGAACGGCCTTGGAGTTGTTGGGTGTTCCGTTGCAGTGGAGTGAGGGATTTGTTTTGCCGGAGTATTTTTTCTCGGTAGGAGGTTTGTTTACCAATCGTTCCATCCCTTTCTTTCGTGATAAGTTCCTTTCCGAGGCTTTTCCGGCAGGAGAGCAGGTCTCTTCATCCTTGGAATAAGTTAGGGGGCATCAGTAAACAAGGTTTCTGTTCATAAACAAAAAAAGAGGTGTCGAAATTCGCATTGGGACACCTCTTCAACAATTATGAAAAATAATACTATTTTTTTATCCGGAAGAGTATTATAACCGCAGGTCTTCCCAGAAATGGGGCTATTTCCCGGATGCCTCTCAAATGAAATTTACCAAATAATTAATTTATAACCTTTAACTTCGTGTAAATATAATCATTTTTTGGTTACGTTGTATTCGAAGAATCGTTTTTTTTTTTTTTTTTAGGGTTGCGTCATGATGTATGGGGTGTAGTTGTTGTTTTTAGCGATGTTCATCAACTTGACCAATTCATCCACAGGGACGCTTTTATCCATGTTTATATTGACGACAGGTTTTTCCACGCCTTTGAATATAGCTTGCAGTCTGGGTTCTATTTCGTCGAAAGAGACGGGGTTGTTGTCTAAATAATACTGAATATCACTGGTTACGGAAATGGTTGTTTTCGGCCGGTCATTGACCTGATTGCTGCTTTGAGGGAGCGCGATTTTCAGGGCATTGGAGTTGATCAGGGTTGTGGCAACCATGAAGAAAATGATTAACAGGAACATCAGGTCTGTCATAGAAGCAGAGCCGAAAGATGTTTCCACTTTAGAACCTCTTTTGATAGCCATTTTTAAACGATTTAATCTTCGACAGGTTGGTTAAGTATATCCATGAAAGCGATGGAATTGGCTTCCATCTGGAACACTAATTTTTCTATTTTCTGCACTAAATAGTTGTATCCGAAATAGGCGGGGATACCGACGATAAGTCCGGCAACGGTAGTGACCATAGCCGTGTACATTCCGCTGGATAGGAGGGACATGTCAACGGAACCACCGGCTTGAGACATGTTCATAAATGCTTCGACCATACCGAGTACGGTTCCGAGGAATCCGATCATAGGCGCTCCCCCTGCGATTGTTGCGAGGAATGGGAGGTTGTTTTCCAGTTTGGACACTTCGAGGTTGGCCACGTTTTCTATTGCGGTATGTATATCGGTCATGGGCCTTCCGAGGTGTTCTATTCCTTTTTCAATCATTCTTGCGATGGGGGACGGTGTATTTCGGCAGAGTTTCAGTGCGGCCGGAATTTGTCCTGCATACATCATTTCCCGGATTCTGTTCATGAATTTGACGTCAATTGTGGATGCTTTTCTGATAACGGTAAATCTTTCCACAAAAATAAAAATGGCTCCTCCGAGGAGCAGAGCGAGGGGAATCATCAGCCATCCTCCGGCGAGGATCAGTTCTCCTAATCCCATTGTCTCTTGGGCAGCAGCGGCAGTGGCCGCAGCAGGATTTGCAACTTGCAGTAACATCACTTGATTGGTTTAATTATTTTTTCTTTTTCTTTTATTAGTCTAAGTATTAGTCTAAGCAGTATCCGTTTTTACCTGCCGTTTTCCGGATTGTTTTTTGATACGGATAAAATCTTACAAATGTACACTATTTTTATCAAATGGCAAACGGTGTACCTGAGAGGAGTTTTCTGTTTTTCTTTTGTTGATTATTTTTCAGCAGATTGTTTATAGCTTGTTCATAAGTATTCAAGAAGTGATTTTCAGAGAGGAGGCTTGTTCTGCAACGGTACTTTGAAGAGGATTTGTGATATGAGGTGTAATATATGGACAGTAGATTTTTGGATTGACTGTTTCAGGGAGCCGGATTTTTCCAACAGGGTAGTTGTCGGAGGTAATCTCTTGTGGTCATGAGGTTGAAAGACTGGGAACGGGGGGGCATTGAAAACCGAGGTCTCTTTTCCCGTCGGGAGGGTGTCATCAATCGTTTTTATGTCGTTTGTATGTCATCTGGCGGGGTTGAATAGGGGGCGGGTATCCTGAGGATACCGGTTTGTGTTTTGACAGGTTCCTGTTGTTTGTGTTTAGTCCGTCCGGTCAGAGTCAAAGGTTTGTTATTTTCTTTGAAAAGCGCTACCTTTGCCGATAAAAACAGGAACTTATATGTCAGATCAAACCATACTGTCCAAGTTGGAAGGTATCCGAGCTAAATTTGAAGATACCGCCCGGCAAATTTCCGATCCGGAAGTGATGTCGGATATGAAACGTTATGTAGCGCTCAATAAGGAGTACAAGGAGCTTCAACCCATTGTAGAGGCGAGCGACCAGTACCGGAATGCGGTGAGTAACCTTCAATCGGCGAAAGATATTCTTCAGACGGAGAAGGATGAGGAGATGCGTGAGATGGCGAAGCAGGAAATCGAGGAGTTGGAGCCCCGTATTTCTGCCTTGGAAGAAGAGATTAAGCTGTTGTTGATACCGGCGGATCCTCAGGACAGCAAGAATGCCATTCTGGAAATCCGCGGGGGAACGGGAGGCGATGAAGCCGCCATTTTTGCGGGAGATTTGTTGCGCATGTATCTCCGTTTCTTTGAAAAGAAGGGTTGGAAATATGAAATTACCTCGGAGAGTGAAGGAACTTCCGGCGGTTATAAGGAGGTTGTGTTGAAAGTGGTAGGAGAAGGCGTTTATGGCGTGTTGAAATATGAATACGGGGTTCATCGGGTACAGCGAGTCCCTCAGACGGAAACACAGGGACGTGTCCATACGTCGGCCGCATCGGTAGCCGTATTGCCGGAAGCGGAAGAGTTTGATATTGATTTGAAGATGGAAGATATCCGTAAAGATACCTTCTGTGCTTCGGGTCCCGGGGGGCAATCGGTGAATACGACCTATTCTGCCATTCGTCTGACTCATATTCCTACGGGGATTGTTGTTCAGTGTCAGGACCAGAAATCGCAGCTCAAGAATTTCGACAAGGCGTTGGACGAGCTCCGTACGCGTATCTATAATTTGGAATACCAGAAATATTTGGATGAGATATCGTCGAAACGCAAGACGATGGTTTCCACAGGTGACCGTTCCGCCAAAATCCGTACCTACAATTATCCACAGGGACGTGTTACGGATCACCGTATCAATCTGACTCTTTATAATTTGGCAGCGGTTATGGACGGAGACTTGCAGGAGATTATCGACAAGTTGCAGTTTGCCGAAAATGCGGAACGTTTAAAGGCGGCAGCGGAAGAGTAAATCGGGAAGGGGCGGTGTCATCCATAAGAATCAGACACGGCATTTTTCGTTTTTTTGTTCTTTTTCCCGGAGTATGATTGTCCGGAATGCGAAGGAGTATCCGGGTTTTCGCGGAAGTTTCTGTTGTCCCGGGAACGTTGTTTTTTTGTAGAAGAAATTTTCAAATCAAGATGAATAGTACCCAGTTGTTTGAACAGATTTGTCGGAAAAGAAGTTTTTTGTGTGTAGGCTTGGATACCGATTTGGCCAAGCTCCCTGCTTGTTTGCAAGATTCTGAAGATTCAGTCTTCGCTTTCAACCGGGCAGTGATTGACGCTACGGCACCTTATGCGGTGAGTTATAAGCCGAATATGGCCTTTTATGAAGCGGGAGGTGCGGAAGGTTGGCGCAGCTACGAAAAGACGGTTTCCTACATACGGGAACATTATCCCGATATTTTTATTATTGCGGATGCGAAACGGGGTGATATAGGGAATACCTCACGTCTGTATGCCCGCAGCTTTTTTGAAGGATCAAGTGCTGTCGATGCGGTTACCCTTTCTCCGTATATGGGCCATGATACGGCAGCTCCTTTTTTGGAATATGAAGGTCGTTGGGCCGTCTTGTTGGCCTTGACATCGAACGGTTCCGCAGCTGATTTTGAACTTCAGCGCATGTCTTCCGGCGATTATCTGTATGAGACAGTGTTGCGTACTTCCCGTTCCTGGGGCAATGAAGATAATATTATGTACGTGGTAGGAGCTACTCAGGCGGCCATGTTGGAACGTGTCCGTGCTCTTGTTCCCAACCATTTTTTCCTTGTTCCCGGAGTAGGAGCTCAAGGCGGTTCCCTGGAAGAGGTAGCCCGTTACGGGATGAATAGCCGTTGCGGCTTGTTGGTCAATTCTTCCCGAGGCATTATCTATGCGGACAGCAGTGAGCGTTTCGCTGAAGCAGCGGGAGAGAAGGCTAAGGAGTTGGCCTGTGAGATGAGCCGGTTGCTCGATACTTTTCTGAAATAACGTTCGGCGTTATCCGTCGCAGATATTGAGATGTCCCCGGAGGGGATGTGGTCAAAACAAGGGGCTGAGTCAAAATGAAAATTGACACCAGCCCCTTTTAATATGTCGTGTGAATAAGTCCGATAAGTCAAAACAGTTCATCAATAGTTGTCTGTCCATCGGTTAAAGACCCTCGGAATTTCCTGTCGGAAGCAACCGTCAGGTTGGTCTCTCAGTTCTTGCGGTCCCGGGCAATCGGTTTTTTCCGAAGGTTCGGAATACCGTTTTTATCGGGGAAGAATAAACTCGATTTGCTTGAACAGATATTTGCCCACCTGCCCGTTTTCACGCTTTACCCATAAGGTTCCGTCCGCCTCTACCTGTATGATTTCTCCGGTAAATACTCCTTGTGCATCCCGGAAAGGATGTTGTTCTTTCCACCGATACAGCCGTTCGAGATAATCCTCCCTGCCGGCTTCCCATCTCCCTGCTTCCAAGGCGTCATAACGTTTCTCAAAAGCTTTCAGGATATGATTCAATACCTCCTCCCGGTCAAACGTTTTTCCCGTCAGTTGTTTCATGGATACAGGATTGGGGGCGTTGCTGATGAATTTTGTTTGATTGACATTCAATCCTATTCCAATGATGGAATCCAGGAGGCTGCCATTCATTCCTACACTGTTTTCAATCAACATCCCGGCTATCTTCCGGTCTCCTGCATAGATGTCATTGGGCCATTTGATTTTGGCTTCTATACCCTCTTCCGCCAGAGCGTCGGTTACCGCCAAAGCGGCAGCCTGAGAGAGGAAAAATTGCTGTTGGCAAGGAAGAAATTTCGGTGTAACGTATATCGAAAACAGCAGGTTTTCTCCCCGTTCACTCTCCCAGCTGTTCCCTTTTTGTCCCCGTCCCGCTTGTTGCCATTCGGCAGCGACCACCATTCCGTGAGTCGGTTTCCTTTCCCGAATGGCATCATTGGTAGAACCTGTTTCTTCGATATGTATGATGTTCGTCTGTAACATGTTTTATGGTATTATTGATTTCTCACTCTGTTCTTCCATCCACCCTTTCGCCCGGAAACTGAACATGTTGTCCCCTCCCAAAATAATGTGGTCCCGCAAGGGAATATCCACCCATTCGCAGGCCTTTCTCATCCGTTTGGTCAGGTCAATATCGAGC
Organism: uncultured Alistipes sp.; assembly: GCA_949296295.1. GTDB lineage: Bacteria > Bacteroidota > Bacteroidia > Bacteroidales > Rikenellaceae > CASDZK01. The sequence goes on from CASFOM010000231.1 coordinate 12,389, forward strand.
CGGCTGGGAGTGGTATTCCCCGACGGGTGGTTATGTACCAGGATAATTGCGGAAGCTCCTTGTCTCAAGGCTTGTCTGAGTACACTCTTGACATCTACGGGAGCGACCTCTTGTCCACCATAGCTGATTCTGCATTTCTCCAACACCCTGTTTCCGGGATTCAGGTATAGGGCCCATACCTCTTCATGGGGGAGCCGGGCAATTAATGGTTTGAATATAGCGGCCACATCGAAGTTGTTGGATATGATGATGGAGTTTTCTTCCGGAGGAGGAAGTCTTCGTGCCAATTCCAAGGCG
>CASFOM010000232.1 GCA_949296295.1 uncultured Alistipes sp.
ATTGTCGGGAAAGATTCTTGACCATTTTTTTAAATTCCCTATTACTCCGTTTTTCCCAGTTAATTTAGCATCACTAAAACAAGGATTTGAATAATCCGGAAAACAAATATTGATATAGAACATAATCATTTTCTCAATCATGTCCATATACTGTTTTGGAAATTCATCCTTTAATCCGTTCGCATCAGCCATTTCCAAGGCTTTACAGAAGATTTCAATGGATGCCAAGTGATAGTGAGGATCCAATTCGAATTGTCCCCCGTCGCTATATACTTGGATATCTATTTCCCTGTTTAAAATATCAATGCCACTTTTCCTCCAGGTAGAGGATTCCTTGAATTCTGGGAAAAAAGTTCCAGCAAAAAACATTCGCTGAGCTTCAAAGAGCAAATGATTCCCTTGTTTGGAATAATTTTGTAAAATATGAGAAGCATGTTTGTAGTAATTCATTAAAAATTCGGTCAAGAATTCTGGAGTGAAATAGGGCGAATGGAGAAAATAAATGAATTGACGGATCTGATCCTGCAAACGATGACTGGTTTCTAATGGACGCCAGGCAAAACGAGTATTTTCTGCATCATCTTTTATTTTTACATCATCCATTAATTCATATTTTTCCGGCTCTATTTCAATATATGGATTTTTCTTAATCCAATCCATATATTGAAATATCCATTCCTTGGCGTATTTCTCATCTTTGGATATACAATAGGCCTTCCCCATGGCACCAAACCATTTATGGCGATGGAGTTGCCAACGTAATTCATTATCCTGTACAGGCCAATATCTCCAGTCTATATCCTTCCCGTAATTGAAAGAAGGTTGGTACCCTTCATGAGAAAAGAAGGTATGTTCTAAAGCATCATCAGCCCATTTCTGTTCTTTTGAAGTAATGTTTACATGATTTAAATCGGGAATTTCAGGAAAAGAGATATGCGAACGATTACGATAATAAATAAGTAATTCTTTTGCAGCTTCTTTTTCTTTTTTTTCTTGATGTAGTTTTTTTACTTTTTCCAATCCGGGTAACTCCAGATTCAATAATGAAAAAATTTCCGGTTTTAGCTCTTGAGCAAAAGAGTTATTCCCGTAAATTATAATCATAGTGAGAAGCCACACTTTGCATAATTGTTTGATTTGATTTTTCTTCATACAAGATTGTTTTATTTCGTTTCTTGCAAAAGTATGTCATGCTTCTGACTTTACATATCAGGCCTGTTGAAAAATGTATTAAATATGCTTCAATGGCTTTTGTTATTGTTGAATTTTATATCAATTTTGTTGAATTGATTTTTAATGTATTCAGAAGGAAGACAACCTACATATTTTTTGAAACTTGTTGTGAAATAAGAAGGAGAAGTGAACCCCACCATTGTACTTATTTCTGAAATAGAATATTTCCCTTCTTTTAGTAACACACAAGCTTTACGGAATTTAATTTTATGAATGAATGTTATGGCTGATTCTCCTGTAATAGCTTTCAGCTTTAGATGTAAGCTGGAACGACTCATATTCATTTCTTTGGCAAATTCTTCAACAGAGAATAAGGGATTGTCCATATTTTTTTCGATAATGGAAACAGCCTGCTTTAATAAAGTTTCTTCTATAATATTGGAGGAGTTCTCTTCTAAAATTATAGGGTCATTGGTTTTATTGTAGTTTTGAGGTCTCTTTTTTTTAGGGAGTAGTCGGTATTTAGATAATAATACAGACAAAGTATTTCGGAAAAAGAATAGTAGTATTGTGATGCCAATAAGAAACAGTATTCTGATAAACCATTGACTTTTGTACCATACAGGTAAAATTATAATTTCCATTTCCGTTATTTCATCGCTCCATTTACCACTATTATTTGCTGCATTAACTTGAAAAACATAATGCCCATGAGGTAGGTCGGAATAAGTGGCTGTACGCTCATTACTGATTTGCCATTCTTCTTGGTATCCTAATAATCGATATTTAAAATAATTATGTTCTCCTGAGATATAATTAGACACAACAAATCCAATAGAAAAAGACGATTGTGTATTATGAAGAGTAATGGTTTGTATCGTATCGATATTCTTATTTAAGACATTGATTTTCTTATTGGCAGAATCGGATTTTCCCAGTATTTTAAAATTGTTAATTATGACAGGAGGTGCATAGGGGTTGTCGTTTAACAGGTCGGGATAAAATGTGGTAATCCCATTGATACCCCCAAACAACATTTCTCCCTTATCTGTTTTACAGTAGGAATAGGTATTAAACTGCTTGTTTTGTATTCCGTCTTTTTGCGTGAAGGTTTGAAAATTTCCCGATTCAGGAGCAAATCGACAAATACCGTTATTCGTACTCATCCATAAATTTTTCTTTTTATCGAAAAGTATTCCATATATAACATTATTAGGAAGACCATCTTGTGTGGTGTAATGTTGGGTCTTATGGGTATGTTCATTAACAGAAAATAATCCTTCACGTGTCCCTATCCATATTTCTCCTGAATTACGTTCTGCAATACATAGAATAAATGCTTTTGAAAGTAAAGGATGATTAAAAAAATTTTGTAAGGATACATTGGAAAAAGAACTTTCATAATCATAAACATCCAACCCTTTTTCTCCTCCAATCCAAAGTCGTTTTAATGAATCCTGATATAAGACCGTAATTCTGTGGTTCCCACTTTCTTTATGTAAACTTAGTACAGGAGTAAAAGTATTATTCTCAGGATTAAAAATAATTAATCCATTCAATACTCCTAACAATAATGTACCGTTTTGCCAAGGTAAAATAGTATATACACTTGGATCTGTCAATGAACTGTTCTTGCGTGTAAAACACTTTATCCGATTTGTATCTCTGTCTAAAACGTTCATCCCTCCTCCATGTGTTCCTATGTATATTTGGTTGTTTAGGGTGTCTAAATATATAGCTTTGATGTTATTGGAAGATAATCCCTCCCGGGTTGTATAATGATAAAAACAATGCTTAGCTGTATCGTAAAAATTAATGCCGTTGTCGTTAGTCCCGATCCATAGATTGTGATTCTGATCTTCCGTAATACAACTAATAACATTATCATTTAATGAGTTTTGATAAGGAGTTTGATGAATATGATGAAATCTGTTTTTTAATTTATGATGATAATTGATTCCTCCAAAATAAGTCCCAATCCACATTCCTTTTTGTGTGTCTAAAAAGAGAGAACGAATCGAATTTTGAGATAAAGAATAATTGTCTTTAGGATTATGCTCATATCTTTCAAAAGAGTCTGTGGATTCAGAATAGATATTTAACCCAGCCAATGTCCCTATCCATAATTTATTTTGTTCATCCAAAGCCAAGGCTCGGATATAATTACTGCTTAAACTTTGAATATTCTGTTCTTCATGGCGATAATTTGTGATATTTTTTGTTTTAAGATTGATTAAAAACAATCCGCTTCCTTCCGTAGCTACCCATAATTTATCAGGGGCCTGTTGAAGAATGGTCTGTATTCTAATCCCACGAAATATAGGAAATGAGGG
>CASFOM010000233.1 GCA_949296295.1 uncultured Alistipes sp.
GAAAACAAAAAGACGGTAGCTACATTCTCTCTGCACGATTAGAAATTGATTACCTAAACGAAAAATACGGATTCAATATCGAAGAAAGTACTGAATATGATACATTAGCAGGATATATCATCTATAAAAATGAAGGATTCCCTAAACCGGGAGAAGAATTGACAATAGATGATCTAACGTTAAAAATATTACGTATGAGTACCTCAAAAATTGAATTGGTAAAAGTAACCCGTTCTATGAAAAAAGACAAATAATACCAATAACCCCGATTATTTACAAGCAAGTTACGAAATATGAAACTTTTTCACTATATTCGCCAACTGATTTGAATACGAAAAATTAAAATATTAAAATAACGAAATAACAATGGCAACACTAAACACCTTGAGGACGAAAGGCGGCATTTTCTTAGCCGTTATCATCGGAATCTCTCTTCTTGCCTTTCTTTTAGGCGACCTTTCCTCTTCGGGAGGGGTATTACTCAATTCATCGAAAATGAATGTCGGTGAAATTGACGGGACTAAAATATCATATCAAGAATACCTGAATCAAATCGAAGAAGTAACTACGGTTCAGGAAATTGTCTCCAACTCTGACCTCTCTGGAGAACAACAAACTGAAGCTCTGAGAAATCAAGCTTGGGAACAAATTATTCGTGATGTTGTTTTTGACAATAGTTTAGAAAACCTGGGACTATTGGTTAGTGATCAAGAAGCTATTGATATGGTTAATGGAGAATTTATCTCTACATTAGTATCTTCTATTTTCGTTGATAGAACAGGAGCCTTCAACAAAGAACAAATGAAAAATTTTGTTTCTAATTTGGATATGGATGAAACTGGACGTTCTCGTTTCTTTTGGAATTATTTAGAAAAAGAAATGGCCCAACAACGAGCTATGGCTAAATATATCTCCTTATTAACACAAGGAATGTTCACCAACAACTTAGAAGTTGAAACCAACTTAGCCAATAACAAATTTACCAACAATATTCGTTTTGTAAACTATCCTTTAAATACAGTAGCTGACAGTCTCATTACTGTAACAGATAAAGAAATCCGTGATTATTACGATTCTCATAAAGAACAATATAAACAAGTAGAAACTCGTAATATTGAATATGTAGTATATGAAGCGGTTCCTTCCGAAGAGGATTATGAAAATGCGCGGAAAGAAATTGAAACAATTGCTGCAGAATTTAAAGCTACTGAAGATGTTAAGCAATTCGTTGCTTTAAATTCTGAAACACCTTTTAATGGAACTTACTTGAAAAAAAGCGAATTACCTGATACTCTTAAAAATTTCGCTTTCAATGCTAAACCTGAAGATATGGCTGGACCTATCTTTGAAAATGATTCATACACATTAGCTCGTGTAACAGATATAAAAGAACTGCCCGATACCATTGGAGCTCGCCAAATTCTTTTATCTGCCACTGATTCTAAATTAGCCGATAGCTTAGTCAATGTATTAAAAGAGAAGAAAACAAGTTTTGAAGAACTAGTAGCCAACTATTCTTTGGACAAAGAAACCCCTGGAGGAGATATGGGACGTTTCAACCCCAGTAGAATGATTAATGAAGAATTCTCAAATGCTTTATTAAACGCAAAACAAGGAGAAATTATTACCGTACCGTCTCCCTATGGACTTCATCTTATTGAAATAACATATCGAGGAGAGCTATTCCCTAAAGTTCAATTAGGAGTTATTACCTATAAAGTAGAACCCAGTGAAACGACTCAACAAGTTTCATTTGGACAAGCTAGTGCTTTTGCGGCCAAATTAAATAGTGATAAAGCTTCTTTTGCAGATGCTGCTAATGAAGCAGGTAGCTCTGTACGATTTGCCCAGATAAAAGCTGGAGATACCAATGTTGAAGGAATAAACCAATCTAAAGAAATTGTAAGATGGGCTTTTGAAGCTGAAGATGGAGATGTGTCAAATGTAATATCTATTGATAATACTAATATTGTAGCAAAACTTGTTGCAACTACAGAGCATGGATATACTCCTTGGAATCGTGTAAAAGCAGAAATTCAAAATGAAATTTTAATACGCAAGAAACAAGAATATATCAAAACACAAACAGCTCAATTAACCTCTTTAGACGAAATAGCTGCAAAAGATAATTTAACTTCCAAAGAAGCTGAAAGTATTAATTTTAATTCATATTATATACCAGAATTAGGAGTCGTACCTGAAGTAATTGGGGCAATAACAGCAACGACAACAGGTACCTTATCAAAGCCTATTGGAACTAATTATGGAGTTGTTTGGTTTGAAATAACAAGCCAAGAAGAAACGGATCTCAATTCTCCTGAACAAGAACAAGTAGTACTTCAAACAAATTCATTAACAGCTATTCAGAACCGTATCTACAATGCTGTATTACAAAATGCAAACATTAAGGATTACAGAGTAAAGTTCTTCTAATCATATAACATTTTAACCTCCTTTAAAAACTTTATAGTTATAAAAATATAAGCCTTCTCTTTTTAGAGTAAGGCTTATATTTTTTATCCATATCATCTCCCCAAAAATACATTGTATAGAAACATAAAAAGAAATTATCCATACTTTATAATCCTTCTAATCATATTACCAAATAATGAATAATGGTTACCCCCTTTATTTATTTGGCTGTTTTCAGATAATTGTATAATTTTGTCCGGTCATTGTGGAAAGATTTGAGTGATTGCAACCACATAAAAAAATGCTAAAACGCGTTTTATTTACTACATTCACTTTATCCTTCCCTTTTATAAAAACAATTAAAATTTTTTAAAATGGGATTTTTATTTACCTCAGAATCTGTTTCGGAAGGACATCCAGACAAGATTTCAGATCAAATTTCAGATGCTATTCTTGATGAATTTTTACGTACAGACCCTGATTCTAAAGTAGCATGTGAAGTATTATGTACTACAGGATTAGTTGTTGTTAGCGGAGAAGTTAATACTTCCGGTTACGTTGATGTACAATCAGTTGCTCGACAGGTTATCCGAAATGCTGGATATTGCAATTCAGATTACATGTTTGAAAGTAACTCTTGTGGATTATTATCTGCCATCCATGAACAATCTCCTGATATTAATAGAGGAGTAGTACGAGAAGAAGAGGATCAACAGGGAGCTGGAGATCAAGGAATTATGTTCGGTTATGCATGTAATGAAACTAAAGAATTGATGCCTGCATCTTTAATGCTATCTCACGTTATTTTAAAAGAATTGGCAGCTATTCGAAAAGAAGGAAAGGTAATGACCTATTTACGACCTGATTCCAAATCCCAAGTCACCGTAGAATATGGAGATAATAACAAACCTGTACGGATCCACACCATCGTTATATCAACACAACATGATGAGTTTATAACAGAAAAAGATTGTGATTCTTTGGAGGAAGCTGAACATCGTATGCAAGAACAAATTCGTTATGATGTATTACATACTTTAATGCCTCGTGTAAAAGATTATTTAAAAAAGAATGGCAATGCACTATTATTAAGTTTGATTCATGACGATTATATCCTTCATGTTAATCCAACAGGGAAATTTATTATAGGAGGCCCTCATGGAGACACTGGATTAACCGGTCGTAAAATTATAGTAGATACTTATGGAGGGAAAGGAGCTCATGGAGGAGGAGCATTTTCAGGAAAGGACAGTTCGAAGGTAGATAGGAGTGCAGCATATGCTGCTCGTTATATCGCGAAAAATATGGTAAAAGCAGGTGTTGCCGATGAAATCTTAGTACAATTGGCTTATGCAATTGGTGTTGCTCAACCCGTAAGTGTTTTTGTAAATACTTATGGTACTAATAAAACTGTTTTTTCCGATGGAGAAGTTGCTGAAAAAATTAAACAGATGTTCGATTTGAGACCAGCAAAAATAGTCCAACGTTTTGGATTAAAAAATCCTATTTATCTCCCCACTGCTAGTTATGGACATTTTGGTCGTGAACCTTATACCAAATTAGTAGAGGTCTTTTATAATGGAGAAAAAAGACATAAAGAAGTTACTTTTTTTGGATGGGAAAAATTAGATGCAGTAGAAGATATTAAACGAGAATTCAACCTATAAAAATTGCAAATAGGTATTTTCATCCAAAAGACAAAAAATATTGACAACAATTAAGAACAAACGAAACCAATTATAAATAAGTATAATTGGTTTCGTTTGTTCTTAATTACATTTATCTCCATTTATAATAGATCCTCAAAAAATTAAAATACAACATTGTCATTCTTTACTATTTCTTTTCTTACTTTCCAATACAAACAAATATATTAAACCATCTACAAATACCTATAATTTAATAAATTAAATCGTATTGGAAAATTTTATTAGACAGCAATAATTGCATTTATAAAATGCATAAAATAGAATATACTTACTTTTTCTCCTTTTACGAACATTTTAAATTCAAGGGTCTATTTGAAAGAACTATATCCTTTAAGTTGAAACGGAGAGAAAATTCAACAACTTATATTACAAAAGTTTAGTTATAATATAAAAATGCGAAACCCAAATAGATTTCGCATTCTATACATAAATAATATATTGATTAACTGTTATTTAGCTAGAGAAGTTGCTATTGCTGCTGTACTTAAAGCAGAATTAGTTAATCCTAAAATTTCAGCAATACTTAACCGATTAGGATTTATATTTTTCAAAGGAACAACAACAATACAGCCAGGTTCTATCTTAGGATAACGTCGACATCCTTTCGTAGCTGCTACTTGACCATTTAAATAAACTACAAAAGGTTTTTTTCGAGCACTTTGAACATATCCTCCTGCCTGATAAATATAATTTTTTAATTTCTGAGACCCATTATAAGTCGTTGTCGTTGGATAAAGTACTGCTCCTGTTATTTTTACTGTATTAACATACTGAGGTATATTAATAATATCCCCAGGCATCAAAACAATATCATACTCTCCCATAGGATTCTCTAAGGCTTTTTGTAAATCAATTCCCACATTGTTGTACTGTTCCAACATAGCCATATCCATAGAAAGAGAATCTCTACCTTGTTTTTTTCGAGCTACATTTGACAATGTTTGTTCTTGGATAAGTTCATCTACTGTTTTTAATCTTTTCAAACTAGCTCCTTTAATATATCCATATTCAGTAATTCCTCCTGCCTTAGTTATTAATTGACTCAAACGCATAGAACGCTCTGTTATCGGATAATCGCCTCCAAAGACAACCTCCCCGTTAATCGTTACCGTTTTCTGCTCAATATAACCCGGAGAACGCCTTACATAAATTTCATCATAAGGTTTCAATACAAACTGAGCTCCTGATGGATCTATCTTTAAATCTTTAGAAATAGGAAACTCAAATTCTTCTACCATTTGGGAAGATACGGTTGTTGCCTTACTATCCACCAATCGTCTAGCAACAATAACCTTAGCTTCTGATGCTGCATCACTTAATCCTCCTGCCAATAAAATTGCATCTTCCAAGGTCATATTTTGACGATATAAAATCGTATCTGAATTTATTTGATTTTTAATAAACCTTTGTTCTTTAGAAAAATCAAAAAGTTTATTCATAGACGTATCTTGAGATATTACAGGAATAGAATCTGACGATAATTGCATTTGCTCTATTTTTCCTGAATCTATTGGTTCCTGTTCTATATTGTTTATCGGTAATAATCCATTTCTCTGATCAATATTACTTGTGCTAAATCGATCCCTTTCTTTATTGACCGCCCCTCGAACAACAATATATTCCTTATATTTTAAATCATATATAGAAGGAATATAAACAACGTCCTCCTCCTTCAATGGTATGTCTTCTTGTTGCCCATTTAACAATGCCTGTACATCAAATGAAATCATCTCATAAGAATAATCCGGACGTTGACGAGTAATTTGTCCTCTATTCAAAAAAGCATCTCCTCGAAGACCTCCTGCCGCTTCAATTAAAGATAATACTGTTTTCCCCTCTTTTATTTCAAAATCCCCTGGACGCCAAACTGCGCCACCAATACTTACCCTATTATCATATTTATGTGTAGAAGCTTGTACTTCAACCAAATCTCCATCTTGTACCATAAAAGATCCAAAATCAGAATTAGGAACCGTATTTAGAGTATAACCACTTCCTGTTTTCCGACGAACTAACAAATTATCAGTATAAGCACTGTGTGCAAATCCTCCTGCATATTCTAAAAGCTGCCCCAAAGTTTCTCCTTTCTTCAATTCATAAATCATTCCCCGCTTTACATCTCCCTGTATTTTAACCAAATTTTCATACGGAGCAACAATAATTACATCATTGTCTTGTAATCGAATATTGGAAGAACCATCTCCTTTCAAAAGATAATCATAAACATCGATAGTAGCAACCTCTTTATTGTTTCGATAAACTTTTATATTTCGCAAACTTCCTATATCATTGACTCCTCCCGCAACATACAACGCATTAAAAACAGAAGCTAAAGAAGGAAGAGTATAAGTTCCCGGGACCAACACTTCTCCCAATAAATTTACTTTTATAGAACGAATACGTCCTAATGAAACTTTTAAATCAAGTGCCTTTTCTTCTTCCCCATTACCCAATTGAGAATAGATATTTGACAAATGTTGTTTCAATTTATTCTCTGCCTCTTCTATGGTTAATCCAGATAAAGAAATCTCTCCTGATGCAGGAATTTTGACAGTTCCTTCTGGAGTAATCACCAAAGAATAATGCGCTTCTGAATCTCCCCATACATCCAAAATTACTTCATCTCCCGCTGCTAATTTATAATCTACAGGAGTAGCCATATTAAGATTAGGATCAAACGACAACTCTTTCGAAGTAAACATATTGCGTCCAAAAACCATATTTTCCCGTTCTTGAGCAGAAAAAGAACGCAAAGACAATGCCTGATCTATTTTTTCATCTCGAGACTCTATTCCTGATTCCCTATTTACAGAAGGAGATACTCCCTGATTTTGAAAAGAAGAAATTCCATTTGAAGAAAAACCTACTCCCCCATAATTATACGGAGTATATGAAGATCCTCCTCCTTGTTGCAACATATTCAATAATCGAATTTGCTGTGCATCGAATACTTGGGCCCAACTAGATAATGCCCCAATACATAAAAAAGTAAAAAGAAAGATATATCTCTTCATCAATCAAAGAAATTTCAAATAATTATAATGCCTACAAAGGTAAACATATCAATTCAACTACACAAATTATCGAATATAATTTGATATAAAGAAAGATATCATCTACTTTTGCAAAATTATTATTTACAATTTCCATGAAAAAATTTTTTATTATTACACTATTATTTTGTACTATTACGACCATAGTATCAGCACAATCTTATATCAAAATAAATGGATTATACGCTTTTGTTGGTGTAATTAATCCATCCGTAGAAATTTCTGTATCCGAAAAATTTTCATTTAACACAGAAGTAGTATATTCTCCTTGGAAATCTGTTAATAATAAACCGCTTCATTTTGGTATTTTTATGAATGAAGTTCGCTGGCACCCAAAAGAAACATTTAAAGGGTGGTATTTAGGCCCAACTGTAGGAATGCAAGGGTTTTATATGTCTAAAGATAACGAAAAAAACTGCAAAGGATGGGGGATACTGATGGGCTTGACTGCTGGTTATCAATGGCAAATATCAAATCGACTACTTTTAGAAGCATTTTTAGGATATGGATGGCAACATAGCTGGTATGTAGGATACAGTCAAAAAACAGGAGAAGAAATATATTCCTATAACAAATCTGCGGAATGGATACCCTATAAAATAGGGTTAAATATTGGATACAAAATATTTGATCCCCATCATAAAAGAAAAAAATAAATATGTTATTGCCTTTTTTTAATGAAAATGCTATTGAAGCAGGTTGTGATGAAGCAGGACGAGGATGTTTAGCTGGAGATGTATTCGCTGCTGCTGTTATATTACCTCCTAATTATCAAAACTCACAATTAAATGATTCAAAAAAATTAACAGAAAAACAACGATACGTTTTACGTGATGATATCATCAAAAATGCTATTGCATGGAGTGTCCAACAAATATCTGTTGAAGAAATTGATCAAATAAATATACTGAATGCTTCATTTGCTGCTATGGAAAAGGCAATAAAAGCACTTTTTATAAAACCGGAAATGTTATTGATAGATGGGAATAGATTTAAGACATCATTAGATATTCCTTTTCAATGCATCATTAAAGGAGATGGGAAAATAGCCAGCATTGCTGCAGCATCCATATTGGCAAAAACTTTTAGAGATGATTATATGAAAGAATTACATAAACATTATACGATATATGGATGGGATAAAAACAAAGGATACCCTACTGCTTTTCACCGTAATGCAGTAGCTCGTTATGGTCTTTCTCCTTACCATAGAAAAACATTCTGTTCATGTTGTTTCCCAAAATAATAATGAAATTCTATTTTATTCCCTTTTTCTCATTTATTGCATTATTAAAATAATTCCGTTTTGATAAAGTCTTATAAAAATTGTGGGGCTCATAAATAATGTGAGCCCCACAATTTTTATAAGATTTTAATTTCTATGTCTATAGACAGAAAATCTATTTACTCAAAGCTTCAACCTGTGCTTTTGCTGCTTCCACATTGGCTCCTGCCGTCACTTTTTTATACGCTTCAATAGCTTTAGCCTTATTCTCTTTCGTCTGGTAAGCAACACCCAATAAGAAATAAATAGTAGACTTCATTTCTTCATCCGGTTGCAATTCTGCTGCTTGATCTCCACATGCAATAACTTCATCAAATTTCTTAAAATTATTGGCACTCTGAACCAATACTAAATAAGCTTGTGCATTAGCGGAATCCAATTGAATTACTTTGTCAAAGTTAGCTTTCACATCTTCATATTTTTCAGCTTTCGTTGCATCTTGCAGCAAATCATTAGCAAAAGATTGTTTTGCTTCAAGGGCAGCTTCTTCATATTTAGAATGTGTTTTACCTAATTCGATAACCATCTTATATAATTCAATGGCTTTTTCTGAATTACCTGCTTTACTATAGCATTGAGCTGCCAATAATGCGTTTTTAGTATCCTTGTCATTCCGTTCTACTGCTTTATAAAAAACATCAGCAGCTTCCTGAAATTTTTCTTCTTTTAACAACTCACTCCCTTGCATGGTATAAATCGTAGAAATCATTGTACCTGCACGCATCTTTACCGTTTGATTGGCAATATCCCCCAAATCTTCTGCTTTTATCAACGTCGCTAATGCCTGATCTAATTGACCTGCTTTTGCCTGTCCTGCTCCTACTGTCAAATATGCATTAGCTAAGTATTTCTGAGAATTTTCCAAGACCTCTACTACATCTTCTGAAGATGCATTTGCCATTTCAATCGTCTTTTCAAATAAAGGAATTGCTTCCTGCATTTTTTTTGCCTGATAAGCAGTTGCAGCTTCATTGAATTTAGTCTTCACTTCCGCAGCTGTTTGTGCTGAAACATAATTCGAAAAGCAGAATGCAGCCGCCAACAAAACTGTCAATCTAATCGTTTTCATTTGTCTATCCAATTTATACAAGTTATATGATTTAAATAGTTATTTATAATTCTTTTTTCGATATAATAGTAATATTAGCAAAATTACCACATAACCGAATAGGAACAAAAGTAATAAAAATTCTACTACATTCGATAATAGAACACAAAAATATATAAAAAATTATATAAAATATTCGTCTCTTCCAATATAGATACAAATTTCAGTAACTTATTCTCTATTTAACAAATTAAAAACGAAGGGTTGTTCTAATTAGAAACAACCCTTCGTTTTTAATTTGTTAAGAAGATTTATTCCATACGCATTACTTTACTTGCCGGATAAATAATCTTAAGCGCATTGGCTTTTCTCAACTCTTGCTTTACATCGGTAATTAATCCCATCCGAGTATTTTTGTGCCCTTTCAAACTAACCGTCATATATGGACGATCTGCTTCACTCAATTTATCACGTTCTGCTGCAATAAAATCTAGAATTTCTGACACATCTTTAAAAGCCCCGTTCAACTGCAAACGGGTATTATCTCCCATTTTATTGATATAAGCTTTATTGGGAGGACCGATATAA
>CASFOM010000234.1 GCA_949296295.1 uncultured Alistipes sp.
ACGAACATAATGAGCATAATGCTTGACTGCATAATATTCCGGGGTAAACTCATAAGTACGACTTGCACTATTAACCCGTATCAAAGCATTCTGTTTCCATCCCCAGGTACTTACTCCGTCATCGCATAAAATCACATTCCAGAAAGTATATTCTTCACATCCATTCGATAAATAATGGTTAATCAAATGAAAGGTATGTTCTCCGGATTTCCAGTCAAAGGTTCCCCATCCACATTCACTTTCACTCTGAACATATTTATAGTGGGGATATTTTTCCCGTATGGCCGGTAAAATCTGCCCCCCTTCCCATTGAAAAGCTACCCCTTCTATAGACTCTGACATCCGAGGAGCTGAAAGCACCTGATCTATCACATCAAAACGATTCGTATTAATCGTCCCAAAATACACAGAAACGTCCGGATGATCTCGCTTCAACGTCGGAGAAAGATAATCAACATGAAAACGGATAATACCTTCCGGGGTCCAGGCACAACCCGGATAAGGGGTATAACTCCACGCCTCATTTTGATACATCACCGTAGAAACAGGAATCCCCTCTGCCTGATAAAGTGAAATGAACTTACTAAAATAATTGGCATAAGCCTGTAAATAACGAGAATCCTGTATCATATAATCTGTTACTGCCAATGCCGCAGGAAAAACACCTTGTGGTGACTTATAATCATCTCTATCGCCCGCTTCTCCTTCATACAGTAAATAATCCTTCCGAAGGTCCATCGTATTCAACTGATCACTACGAACAGGATAATCTCCATTGATCTTCATCCACGAAGGTGGACTCCAGGGAGATATCTAAAAACGCATGGAAGGATTGTATTTCTGAGCTTCTCGGATATATGGAATAATGGAGGTTTTATCCCTATCTATATTAAAATACTTCAATTGAAAATCCCCTGATACCTCATCACAACTATACCAGGAACGGGCATAGTCATTCGCATTCATCGGAATACGGCCCAACGTAAATCCCATATCCCCTTCAGATGAAAACAATCTCGAAAAAATTTCATCTTGAGTGTCTGGAGACAAGACATGCAAGGCATCCCATCCCAGTTCATTAAAAGTCATCCCCCAAGCCTTAAAAACCATACTGTCCCTTAATAAATCATCCACCTTTAAATCTACGGTTGCTCCAACACCCTTCTCCATTTTAACAGAAGTACTCTGCCAGACATTTCCTTCTGTACTTGAAATCCAATCAAAAACCTGACCTATACTACATAGTGGAGACAAAACAAAGTAACAACTAAAAACTAAAAACAATTTGTACATTCGGTTCATAACTATTTAATCCTATAAAAGTAAAAAAGAATAAGTGCAAATTTAACACTTATTCTTTCCTATCCAAATACAAATAAAAAAAGAACCCTTACCAACCCAGAACCTTCTTCAACTCTTCAAGTGTTCGTGTAACTGATTTTTCCAATACAAGGGAAGAAAGATCCTTCAACTTAGGTAATTTCCCATACAAATGAATATCCTGCCAACTCTGATGAACCGTATCCATCTGGGGAGGTAAAACAAGACGATGTTGTAAGTCATCTCCCATATAAATATCCCAAACACTATACATACTCAAAACAACATCTCCTGATGTATTTCTGTCTGTTTTACGACTACTGTATGCAGAACAAAGATCCACGCCTAACCAACACGTGTCCAATATCATCAACAAATCCGATTCTCGATGATCCGCGACAAAACGACGCAATTCTTCCTTATCATAAAGCCCCTTTTCAATAGCCTGTATCGAACCAGGTGTTTCCCCTGTGGTTTTTAGCAACGGATCTGATGAACGCAAAGAAAATATTTGAGACTGACACTGTTTAGGAGCCAATAAGGAATCATTCAATACTATTTCCGTACTCATAAAATGAGATAATACGGATGACATCAACCCATTATATTCCCCCCTGTGAAATGAAAAATCTTTTCGCCGCGTAGAAATCAATTCATTCAATGTTACGGTTTCTTCATTTAACGGAATACTAAATGATTTGGGAAGAGGAGCTGAACGAGAAGGTTGAACCATCTCATGGTGAAAACCTGTTCCCATATACACAAAATCACGATACATCGAATAATTGGCATGAGAGACACATAGGTAACCACTGCTGCTAAAAATCGGGCTGCCTGGAGAATAGCAGGTATTATCTACCACAACAATTTGATAAGGTGAAGATTGTGCGAACAAACCTCCCCAGAAAAGGAACAAATTAAGACCTATCAATATCTGTTTTTTCATAGCGGTACTATAATTAAAAATGAAACATATGGATTATAGACCTACTCAAAAACTTCAATAATCAAAAATATATCCTTAAATTATTCTTTCATATAAATTTATTCGCAATATATAAATTTATTTTTACTTTTTCAAATCAAAAGCTCTTTTTTCTATATAAAAAAGAAAAAACATATTTTCATGAAAAATTTAAACGTCTAAATGGACCAACGTAATACCCGAACCGCCGAACTGAACATGCTCATCACGACAATCGACAACAAAAGGGATAGTTCTCAAATAACGGCGAATCTCCTCCTTCAAGGCCCCCGTACCTTTCCCATGCAAGATACGCAAATCGGATATCCCTAACATATATGCCTCATCTACCAACGCCTGAACACGTGATAACGCCTCTTCTACCCGGGCACCCCGCAAATCAATTTCATTCTTAAAATGCAACCGCTTCTCCGAAACATCATACGTCGGAACAGCGGAAAAGACAACCCCTGATGAACGGGAATTCTCCTTTTGCTGCTTCTTATACTCCGATGCAGAAATATGCTCCAATCGTTGTACATCTATTTGGGAAATCAAATGACCAAAAGCTACATAACAGCGAGAGCCTTCTACCTTGCTAATTTCCCCCGCTACAACCTGACCTTTGATTCGAACCTTATCTCCAGGCTCAAAGGTTAACTTCTCCTCAACAGGAGCAACAGAAAAAGAAGAGGCTTCCGTCCTCTGCCCTCGCTCTCGATTCCGATTTTCTCTACGACGCTCTTTATCTCGTAACTTTTCTATCTTTCGTAAAAGTTTGGCATCTGTTTCCAATACAACTTCCTCAGCTTCCGTCGTTTTTTGAAACTGCTCAAACTCATGACGGATGGCCCGAGTACGTTCTTTTTCTGCCTGCGCTTCCCGTATTTCGCGAACCGTATTCTCCACCCGACGATTGGCTTCCTGAACAATCTGTTTCGCCTCCTGACGTGCTGTCGACAACAACTCCTTCCGTTGTGACAACAACTCCTGCAACTCCTGCTCATATCGTGATGCCAATTCTTCCGTTCGTTTCTCTGCTATACGGATACGTTCCCGTTTAGTGGACCAATATCGCTTATCGCGGGCTATCTCTCGTAACTGTTTCTCTATATTCACCTGATCCGTACCTATTTTCTCCTGGGCTGACTGGACAACATCCTCCGGCAACCCTATCTTTCGCGCTATCTCCAATGCAAAGGAACTGCCCGGTTTCCCTATCTCCAAGCCAAATAATGGGCGAATATGCTGAATATCAAACGTCATCGCACCATTAATCACTCCCTGTGCATTACTCGCATAATACTTCAAGTTCGAATAATGCGTCGTTATAACACCAAAAACCCCCATAGACTCAAAGCGTTCCAACAAAGTCTCTGCAATTGCTCCTCCCATAACAGGCTCTGTCCCACTTCCAAATTCATCGATAAGAATCAACGAATCACGACCACTGTAACGAAGCATCGTCTTCATGTTTTGCAAATGAGAGCTATAAGTACTTAAATCATTATCCAACGATTGCTGATCGCCTATATCTATAAACAAATTGCGGAATAAACCCATTTCACTATTCTCCCCTGCCGGTATCAACAATCCGCATTGCAACATATACTGAAGCAAACCGACTGTTTTTAAACAAACAGATTTTCCTCCTGCATTGGCTCCCGATATCACTAAAATATGTTTATCTCGAGAAAGAGTCAAGGACAACGGGACAATCTGTTTCCCTTCTCGTAAAAGAGCCTGCTCCAACAAAGGATGACGAGCTTCTTGTAACTCTAAGTAAGGTTCTGACCTCAATATAGGCTTGCATGCTCTCATTTCAAGAGCAATACGGGCCTTGGACTCGGTCAATTCCATAAACGACAGGAACTCTCCAGCAGAAGACAACGGACCAAAATAAGGTCGTAAAAAATCAGCAAACGATATCAATATCCGTATGATTTCTCGTCTCTCTGCATACTCCAACTCTTTTATTTCATTGTTTAACTCTACTACTTCCTCTGGTTCTACATAAAAAGTCTTTCCGGTCGCCGATTCATCATGCACAAATCCTTTCAACTTACGCTTATTCGTTGATGGCACAGGAATTACTGCTCGCCCATCCCGAATAGAAACGGAGGCATCTTCATCTATAATACCCGCACTCCGAGCCATACGCAAAACAGCTTGTAACCGCTTACCTACCTGTTGTTCCTTTTCCTGAAGAGACCGACGGATATCATACAATTCTGGTGAGGCATCATCTCGAACCCGACCAAAACGATCCACCAAACAAACAATACGCTCCTGAACTTCCGGCAAAGAAGAGACATCCGACACACGACGACGCAAAAAAGGATAAACAGTTTCTTCTTTCCGAGAAAAAAAGGAAATTTGTTGTCCAACAACATGAAGTGCTTTCGCTATACTCACAATCTCCTCGGCTGCCAAATAGGTCCCCTGAACTTTTATTTTTGATATAAAATCAATAATATCTACATACCCTCCCGACGGAAAATCCTGCTCCATAAGCAAAATATGACGCATTTCATCTACCTCACTCAACCGACGGTCTATTTCCGAAAAATCAGATGAAAAACTCATCTCTGACAATCTTTCTTGCGACAAACGCATGGTAAGACGTTCAGATATCATATTCCGAATACGGTCAAAACCTAAACGTATTTCAAAATCTTTTGGATAAATCACGCTATTATATTTTTTTAATCAATAAGACTTTCGTCGGCACAAAGGTAATAAGAAAACATGGGGAGGACTATCTGAAAAAGGAGAAAACTGAAGAAAAACAATTTCTGAAATATTCAGTGTTCAGTCGTTTTGACTATCTTTAAATGAAGTAAAAGATAGTTTGGCTTAATCAAAATGGGGAACTTCATTTTCTTTCCAACTCTGCACTCACCTTTCACTATCTTTACAGAAAACAGGAGACAGTTCGACAGAAGCAAAACAGAAAACTTCGTTCCCTTATTATCTCTGCACTCGCCTTTCACTATCTTTACAGAAGACAGG
>CASFOM010000235.1 GCA_949296295.1 uncultured Alistipes sp.
GATTGGTTATAACCATCATTTTGGGCATAACCGGTCCGGAGGTTTCCCCCAGTTGCAACAGCTTGGTAAAGAGTGCGGCTTTGGTGTTTCAGAGATACCGGAACATGATATAGCCCATGAAAAAATCAGTTCTACCGTAATTCGTAAAGCATTGTTGTCAGGAGACATGAAGACCGCTTCCCGCTATTTGTCGGAGCCCTATTTTTTTCTGTCCCGAGTGAATGATGACGGTTATTTGTTGGTGAATGACGAGATGAAGTTGATTCCTCCCCCGGGTTATTATCGAGTACTGTTTGAAGATAATTATTTGTCTCCGCGGGAAAGTTTTGAATTGGAAGCAGAAATCGGTTCGGAGGGTATTCATCTTGATTCTCCGGCGTCGGTTTCTTTTTTATCATACGGTTCTCCTCGCATCTCTTTTTTGGAAAAAATATGATTCAAATAGATATTGTATTGTATTTTTTATTAATTTTGCCCAAATTTATCAAACCCTAAATGTAAAACGTTTCAACTATGGCATTCTTAGAAGAAAAAATACGAACGGAAGGAATTACTTTTGATGATGTTTTGTTGGTTCCGGCCTACTCGGAAGTGTTGCCTCGGAGTGTGGATATTTCATCTCGTTTTTCACGTCATGTGAAGATAAATACTCCGGTAGTCTCTGCCGCGATGGATACGGTTACGGAATATGAGATGGCAATAGCGATAGCTCGAGAAGGCGGAATAGGTGTTATTCATAAGAATATGAGTATCACGGAACAGGCCATGCAGGTCCGGAAGGTGAAACGGGCAGAGAACGGGATGATTTATGATCCCATTACCATATTGAAGGACAATACGGTTGGCGACGCTTTGGCGTTGATGAAGGAGAACAAGATAGGGGGTATTCCCGTAGTGGAAAATAAGAAGTTGATAGGTATTGTAACGAATCGAGATCTTCGTTTTCAGACAGATATGTCTCGTCGGATAGAAGAGGTTATGACTCGGGACAATTTGGTAACGACACAGGATGCCGATGTATCGAAAGCTGCCCGGTTGTTGCTTGAGAATAAGATAGAGAAGCTGCCGGTAGTGAATAGTCAAGGAGAATTGGTAGGCTTGATTACGTATCGGGATATTACGAAGATCAAAGATAATCCGTCCGCGAGCAAGGATGCGAAAGGACGTTTGATGGTAGCGGCCGGAGTAGGAGTTACCCATGATACGTTGGAGCGTGTATCTGCCTTGTACGAAGCACAGGCCGATGCGATTATCATAGATACGGCTCACGGTCATTCGAAGTATGTGATAGATATGTTGAAGCAGGTTAAGTCAGCCTATCCGACCTTGGATGTAGTAGTGGGTAACGTGGCTACTGCGGAAGCTGCTTTGATGTTGGTAGAAGCAGGAGCAGATGCTGTAAAGGTGGGTATTGGTCCGGGTTCTATCTGTACGACACGTGTTATAGCAGGTGTGGGAGTTCCTCAGTTAAGCGCTATTTATGATGTATCGAGTGCGTTGAAAGGGAGTGGAGTCCCTGTTATAGCGGACGGAGGTTTGCGTTATACGGGAGATATAGTAAAAGCGATAGCTGCGGGAGCGGATTCCGTGATGTGCGGTTCCATGTTTGCAGGCGTAGAGGAATCCCCTGGAGAAACGATTATTTATAATGGTCGTAAGTTTAAGACTTACCGCGGGATGGGTTCTTTGGAAGCGATGCAGAAAGGGTCTAAGGACAGATATTTCCAGGAAGGCGAAAACGATGTGAAAAAGCTGGTACCGGAAGGCATTGCTGCACGAGTTCCCTATAAAGGGGTATTGTCCGAAGTGATTTATCAGATTGTAGGTGGTTTGCGGTCCGGTATGGGTTATTGCGGAGCAGCGACCATAGAAGAATTGAAGAAAGCACAGTTTATTCGTATTACCGGAGCAGGGATTTTGGAAAGCCATCCGCACGATGTAACGATTACACGAGAAGCCCCGAATTATTCACGTCAGGACTAATTAGTTCATATTCCGGCCATTTGACGGATTAGATAAAAAGAGACTGTTGTCTCAAAAATGAAGTGACACCAAAAAAGTTGGATATGTTAAACATTATCCCTTAATAGAAAGAGTCTGGTATTGTACCGGACTCTTTCTATTTAACCAGGTTTTGATTCTTTTATTGATATAATATTCAATATATTTATCCAAAGCCTTTATAAAGGCTTCAGGAGATTCAAGATTCTTGGTATACAGCAGTTCAGACTTCATAATTCCAAAGAAATTCTCTGTCATAGCATTGTCAAGGCAATTGCCCTTACGAGACATGTACTATATTATGTTCTTCTATACGCTTACGGTAGCCATAGTGTTGGTATTGCCATCCTTGATCAGAATGAAGTATAAGTCCGTCAAGACTATCGAACTTTGTGAATACTTTATCCAACATATTGTAGATCTGTTCCATAATTGGTTTTCTGGAGATGTTATATGATATTATCTCGCCGTTGAACATATCCAATATCGGAGAAAAATAAAGTTTGATAAGACCGATTTTTATCTGTGTTACATCTGTCGCCCATTTGCGATTTGGAACTTCTGCCGTAAAGTTTCTGGCTATTATGTTTGGATCTATCTTGCCAATCTCACCTTATGTATGAACGGTATCGTACCTGACGTATTTTGTTTTTAATCCCTATGTGAAGTGTTAACCCAAAAGTTTTTTCATTCGACTTTTGGGGTTTATTTATTTTAAGAGAGTAAGAATTTGTAAAAGATATATGAATCCTTTTGTTTTGTAATAGAATGAATAAATAGAAATAGAGTAAATATTCTGTTTTATTTATAAGATTTTGGTTTTTAAGGATTGTTTAGAGACAGTTTTTTTGTTATAGTCAACATAATAAGGTTATTTTAGTCGGGCAATAACGATGACAGGATTATCGTCGTCGTTGATTTTTCTGCTCAAAGTTTTAGCTTCTTCATCGTTAGAAGCTTCAGCTCTCCGTTTGAATTCGATGGCTTCTACTTTTTCAAATACTGCCCGTTCATTAGGTATTTTGTATGAAGGCCAGAATGCTATTCCGTTTTCGGTTCCCGGATTCAGCTTTTCTGAGGTAATATTAATTGTTTTATCTTTTTCAGGTAAATAAATGTAACGAGGCATTATCGTTTTGCTTAAAAGTGATGTTTGAACAGATGAAGTTGTTAAAAACAGATATTCATTTGCTTCGAGAAAAAATGTCATGGTAGCGGGATCTCCACTTTGATTACGGGCAGAATTAAGAATGTGAAAAGGATGTTCAGCATATCCATTATAATAGATTCGGTAAAAGTCAGCTATTCCGTCATAATAATCGAAATAATCGGGATGAGTAAAACAGCTATGATATAAATATAGAGTACCGTAACTTTTAGTTTGAGGGAATGTTTTAGTGATTCTATTCATTTTATATTTCCCTTTCAGTTTAGTAAATGTCTGTTTTTTTTCTGCATCGATCATTATGAGGCAGGAATCTTGTAGTCCAATCAAAGCAGCGATATGTCGATTCGTTCCTCCCCATTTTGTATGTATCAAGTTTGTTCTTATAGTTTTTTGAGTTAGTCCGGCAGTATTGAATAAAAGTCGTTGGTCAAATTTTTCTTCTTCTATGAATTTCCCGTTAAGATCAAAATGCATGACTTTTTGCAAAAAGAATAGAGTAATTCTTCCTGCTTCAGCATCAACAAAAACGGAATTAACGGGTTCGGCGAATTCACCGGGCCCATGCCCTCTACGTCCTATATATGTTAAGAATTCTCCTTTTCGATTAAACAGCATAGGTTCGCTTAAAGGAGCTTCCATAACGATATGTTTCGAGAATATATATGGTTTGGCCCATCCGGATACAAGGCATTTATCGGTAGTCTCTAAAGCAATGTATTCGAATTTTGAGGTAATTTCATCTGTCGTTAGTGTTTCCGGTTTTTTTCGAGCATAGTCTAAATCGATGATTCGGGTTGTAGTAACGGAGGAGACGGGAGTTATTGTAGTAATGGAAGTATTCCTCTGAGCAGTTTGATTATTTTGCAAGAGGTAACAATAAAATAATAATAACAGAAAATTCATATTTTGAATTTTGTTCGATTAATAACCATAGCCATAACCATAACCGTCATCTTGATTGGAAGATATTATGCAAAAACTATAGCCTATTTGTTGTAGGTTTGGATTCAGACTAAATAGTCGTTCATATAATAGTTGAGCTTCTTGTGAAGAATAAGCGAAAATATCGGCACTCGGGGCCTCTTCTCCGGTAACATACCTCCCAGTACAATGATATTTCATTTGTATTTAGTTTGTACTTGTTCCTCCTCTTAATAAAATCATTTCTTGTTTCTCCAATATTTTTTCTGAAAATATTTCTTTTACAGATTTTAAAGTAATTTTTTTCATAGTTGTTAGCTATTATGATTTAAATTTTTTGCAAAATAAAAAAATTTTTGATATGGTCCAAATTTAATGGGATAAATATTTTATATTTGTGTTTTAATAGAGGGAAATTCTTTTTAATTTGATTATAAATAAAGCAAAAATACGAATGATAACACATACTACTCAAATTCGTGTTCGTTATGGAGAAGTGGATCAGATGGGATTTCTTTACCACTCTCATTATGTAGAATATTTTGATGTAGCACGAACTGAATTTATCCGCTCCTTGGGTATTTCGAATAAGGAAATAGAAGCAGATGGAGTTATGTTGCCGGTACTTAATGTAACGATTGATTATCGTCTTCCGGCACATTATGACGATATTCTGACCATTCGGACGACGTTGCGGGAAATGCCAGGGGTTAAGATACGGTTTTACTATGAAGTATTGTTGCCGGACGGTCAGGTTTCAACGACAGGAAGTGTTACGTTGGCTTTTATGGACAGTCAGACGAAAAAGGCAGTTCGTCCACCGAAAAAACTGTTGGATTTGGTCCGTCCTTATTTTGAATGATAAAATTTTCAGGTCATGACATTTAAATCCTTTTCTTTCTTTGCAGCAGCTTTTGTTTTAAGTGTAGGAGCGTATTCCCAGTCGCTTCGGTTGCCGTCTCTTTTCGGAGACCATATGGTTGTTCAGCAGAACAGTGAATTTACTGTATGGGGTTGGAACAGTCCGAATTCGGAAGTACGGGTTGTAGCGGAATGGAATCCGTCAGATACGGTAGTTTGTCGAACGGATAACAATGCTTTTTTTGAAGCTAAGCTTAAGACACCGTCTTATGATGGACGTTCTTTTAAACTGACCGTTTTGGGTAATGGACGGGTTGAGTTTTCGGATGTTCGTTTGGGAGAAGTTTGGTTGTGCAGCGGACAGTCGAATATGGAATGGTGTTACAGTTATGGCGGGTTACAGGATGCGGAAAAAGAGATACCATCCGCCGACCATCCTGATATCTCCATATTTACGGTTTCCCGGATAGCTTCGGGGACCCCTCAGGACCATTTGTTTGGGACTTGGGAAGTTTGCAGTCCGGATGTGATGCGTCGGAGTAGTGCGGTAGCCTATTTTTTTGCCCGTACCTTGCAGCAACACTTGAAGGTACCGGTAGGAATTGTCATTTCAGCCTGGGGAGGTACTCCGGCAGAGGTTTGGACCCCTCGTCGAAAAGTTATGGAGGATTCTTTTTTGCGGGAACATGGAGAACATTATACCTCACCTTATTGGCCGGTACGTCCGGGAGCTTGTTATAATTCGATGATTTATCCGTTGCGCCGTTATCGGTTTGCCGGGGTTATCTGGTATCAGGGCGAGACGAATGTGCCGCATTATCCGAGTTATTCCCGTTTGATGGACACCCTGATTGGTTCATGGCGAAAAGCATTTAATACGGATTTTCCTTTTTACTTTGTTCAGATAGCTCCATATACGGGCTATGATAATCGAGAGGCAGCGGGATTACGGGAACAACAATATAATACGTTACAGACGCCGGGGACAGGGATGATATCTGTTTCGGATTTGGTGTCGGATGTAAACAATATTCATCCTGCGAACAAGATTGACGTAGGTCGTCGATTGGGAGAATTAGCCTTGCATGATACTTATGGTCATACAGACTTGTTATGTTCTTATCCCCGCATTGTTTCGGCTCGTCACATAGGTCAGGGCCGTATAGAACTTACGTTTGAGAACCTGTATGATGGATTGAATATAGAAGGAGGAATCCCTCATGGTTTGAAATTTGTACGCGGGAAGGTACAAGTTGTGCCTGATTGTTGTAAACAGGAGTCGGATAAATTGATTGTTTGGTCTTCGAATTACGAGGTTCAGCCTCTTCAGGTGGAATATTGTTTTGATGCGGCTACGATAGGTAATTTAAGCAATAGTGCAGGGTTACCCGTCTTGCCGTCCCGAACAGATGTTTCACAATAATAGAGAGATAATTTTGTGGGGTAGTATAAAAATAGTACCTTTGCGCGTAAATGTAAAAAGATAATGGTATCTGAGAAACAAAAGACGATAGCGGAACCGGTTTCTTTCCGGGGGAAAGGATTGCATACCGGTTTAATGGTAAATTTGACGGTTCATCCGGCTCCGGAGAATCACGGGATTAAATTTCGGAGAATAGATTTGGCCGGAGAACCGGAAATAGATGCTTTGGCGGAATATGTTATAGACACGTCACGCGGGACAACGATAGGAAAACAGGACGTACGTGTTTCTACGATAGAACATTTGATGGCTGCGTTGTATGGCAGTGATATAGATAATGCATTAATTACGGTGGATGCACCGGAAGTGCCCATCTTGGATGGTTCTGCGTATGAATATGTAACGGCATTTTCTTCGGTAGGAGTAGTAGAACAGTCTGCGGAGCGTCTTTATTACGAGATAACGGAAAAACTTGTTTTTTCCGTGCCGGAAAAAGGGGTAGAGATTACGGTTTATCCGGATGAATCCTTTTCAGCGAATGTGAATATAGATTTTGATTCTCGGGTAGTCGGTCGTCAATATGCTATGGTTAATTCTCGGGAGGATATTGTGAAAAATATCGCTCCTTGTCGGACTTTTGTATTTCTTCATGAATTGCAGCCTTTGATTGATCATAACTTGATTAAGGGAGGTGATTTGGATAATGCCATAGTTATCGTAGAGAAGACGTTGCCCGAAGCAGAGATAGAGAAACTGTCCAAGATATTCAACAAGGAAAATCTGAAGGTGGACAAGCGTGGCTATCTGAATAATCTGGAGTTGCGTTTTGAGAATGAGATTGCCCGCCATAAGATGTTGGATTTGATAGGCGATTTGGCTTTGGTAGGCCGTCGGATCAAGGGTAAGGTTTTTGCGGTACGTCCAGGTCATTATGCCAATACGGAAACGGCAAAAATGATTCGGAAGCAAATGCGGAGTAATTCAGAAAAGCCGACCTTCAAATATAATCCCAATACAGCCCCGGTATATGATATCAATCAGATAAAGAAATTATTGCCTCATCGCCCCCCTTTCTTGTTGGTGGATAAAATCATCTATTTGGATGAAACCAAAGTAGTGGGAATAAAGAATGTATCGATGAATGAGCCGTTTTTCGTAGGACATTTTCCGGATGAGCCTGTTATGCCGGGTGTCTTGCAGGTAGAGGCTATGGCTCAATGTGGCGGGATTTTGGCGTTAAGCAGTGTTCCTGATCCGGAACATTATTCAACCTATTTTTTAAAGATAGATGGAGTTCGTTTCAAACGGAAGGTAGTACCAGGGGATACGTTGATGTTTGAACTTACGTTGTTGGAGCCCATCCGTCGAGGCATTGTCGTCATGAGCGGGAAGGCTTACGTAGGTGATACGATGGTTTCAGAAGCGATGTTGATGGCGCGTATATCAAAAAACTAACCGATAAAACTTAAAGATTATGATTCATAAATTGGCATATGTACATCCCGATGCAAAGATAGGGGAAGATGTAGTAGTAGAACCCTTTGCTTATATAGCGGGGGATGTGGTCATAGGTCCTGGATCTTATATAGCTCCTCATGCGGTTATTTTGGATGGAGCCCGTTTGGGAGAGGGATGTAGGGTACATTCCGGAGCTGTTATAGCAGGGATTCCTCAGGATTTGAAATTTAAAGGAGAATATACAACAGCAGAAATAGGTTCTTATACCACCATTCGGGAGTGTGCGACCGTCAATCGGGGTTCGGCGGCTAAAGGGAAAACGGTTGTAGGGAGTCATTGTTTGATTATGGCGTATGCTCATGTAGCTCATGATTGTATCGTAGGAGACCATGCTATTTTGGTGAACAATGTGTCTATTGCAGGAGAGGTTGAAGTAGGCGATTGGGCTATTTTGGGAGGACATACGGCGGTTCATCAATTTGTTCGTATCGGGGCTCATGCGATGACGAGTGGAGGCTCTTTGGTCAGCAAGGATATTCCTCCTTATGCTAAGGCAGGTCATTTGCCGGTATCTTTTATCGGCGCTAATTTTATCGGGCTGCGTCGTCGGAATTTCACGACGGAACAAATTGTACAGATACAGGATATTTTCCGTATTTTATTCCAGAGTGGAAAGAATTATTCGACGGCATGTGATGAGATTATGGAAACTTTACCGGCGAGCAAGGAACGGGATATGATTGTAGAGTTTGTACGAAGTTCGAAGCGAGGGGTCATCAAACCCTATAATCCTGCGAAACGGGATGATGAGTCGGAATAATGTGTAAAAATTAATAAAAGTTATGAAATCGTTATTATCAGAGTCATGGTGATAACGATTTTATTTTTTTGTTAACTCTTTGTTTTTTTATGGAAAAGTATTACTTTTGTGACGTTCAGCGATAGAGGGGGGCATTGTCCCCTCTTTTTATATCCGAAAATAAAAAATGTATAGGTTATGATTACCAAAGCACACTTGACCTCGATAGTTGAATCTGTTTTAAAGGAGCAAAATCAACCGTTTTTTTTGGTAGAAGTAAAATGTTCTGCCGATAATGTTTTGGAGGTTGTTGTAGATGGGATGTCCGGGGTTGATATAGATAGTTGTGCGGCCATTAGCCGAGGGATAGAATCTCATTTGGACCGGGATTCGGAGGATTATGAATTGACGGTTTCTTCGGCAGGGATAGGAGATCCTCTGAAACTTACCGCACAATACCTCAAGCACGAACATAAAGAGGTTTCGGTGGTATTGAAAGATGGTCGTAAATTACAAGGGATTATGAGTTCTCCGACAGAAGAGACCTTTTTGTTAACCTATCAGAAGAAGGTGGAAGCAGAACCGGGAAAGAAAAAAAAGGTGTTGCGGGACTTTACCGAAACAATTTCCCGGGAAGAAGTCAAGAGTACCCGTTTAGTGATTCATTTTTAAGAATAAAATAAAGAGACTATATATATGGATAATTTAAATCTGATTAATACATTTGCGGAGTTCAAGGAACTCAAGAATATCGATAAGGCGACGATGGTCAGTGTTCTGGAGGATGTTTTCCGGAATATGCTGATTAAGACGTATTCTACGGATGAGAATTTCGATATTATCATTAATTTGGATAAGGGAGATTTTGAAATTTGGCGTAATCGTGTAGTGGTGGAAGACAGTGAGTTCAAGGATTCGAATGCAGAGATTCCTCTTACGGAAGCCAAAAAGATTGATCCGACCTATGAGGTAGGTGAAGATGTAGCGGAAGAGATAAAGCTCAGCTCTTTTGGCCGTCGTTCCGTCTTGTCTTTGCGTCAGAATTTGGCCTCCCGTATCTTGGATTTGGAAAAGGCCAATCTGTATAACAAATATAAGGAACGTATCGGGGAAGTAGTAACAGGCGAGGTTTACCAGGTCTGGAAAAAAGAGATGTTGGTTTTGGATGATGAGGGGAACGAATTGGTATTGCCTCGGAATGAACAAATACCGAATGATTTTTTCCGGAAAGGAGATACTATACGTGCTATTGTCTATCGTGTAGATATGCGTAACAATAATCCGATTATTATCTTGTCCCGTACAGCTCCGGAGTTTTTACAACGGTTGTTCGAGATGGAGGTTCCTGAGATTTATGACGGATTGATAACGATTAAAAAAATCGTTCGTATTCCCGGAGAAAGAGCGAAAGTCGCAGTAGAATCGTATGATGAACGGGTTGATCCGGTAGGAGCTTGTGTAGGAGTCAAGGGTTCCCGTATTTATTCTATTGTACGAGAGTTGCGAAATGAAAACATAGATGTCGTCAACTATACCTCCAATATCTCGTTGTTTATACAACGGGCTTTGAGTCCAGCTAAAATTACGTCCATCAGTGTAGATAACGAAAACAAGAGTGCCGAAGTTCATCTGAAGCCGAGTGAAGTATCCTTGGCCATAGGTAAGGGGGGATTAAATATCAAATTGGCTTCCATGCTTACGGGTTATAATATAGATGTCTATCGGGATACGGAAGAAGAGGAAGATGATGTTGATTTGAAGGAATTTACGGATGAGATAGAACCGTGGATTATCGAACAGTTGAACAAGATAGGGTGTGATACGGCCAAAAGTGTATTGAAATACAGTGTAGAAGATTTGGCAGAACGTACAGATTTGGAAGAAGAAACCATTGAGGAAGTAATGAATATCCTTCGTGCAGAATTTGAATAATATCGATATTTTTGAATATTTGATAAGTACGAAGGAACAATTACTATATTATTATTTTATATTATATTTAAAAGCCGATAAAGCGAGAGGAACAATATGGCGAATGAAAAGAAGATAAGGTTAAATGGCTTGGCCCGTCAGTTGAATGTAGGGCAGGCTACTCTTATTGAATTTTTGCAAACAAAAGGTATTACAGTGGAGCATGGTCCGAATACGATTATAGACCATGAGACACAGGAGATGATTATGCGAGAGTTTGGTAAGGGTAAAACTGTCGAAAAAGTCAATATTCGGGAAAAGATTATTACAAAAAACGAGACTGTTTCCTTGACAGATATTCAAAAGGAACAGAATCAGGAGAATGCCTCACAGGATACTTTTGTCAAGGAAGTTGTCGTGAAGAGTAACATCATAGACAAGAGTGATTATCCTCATTTGAAGGCTCCAACTATTGTTGGAAAGATTGATTTGGATGCGGCAATGAAACCCAAGCCGGTATCGAAACCAGCGCCACAACCTGTTCCGCAACCTGTCTCCAAGCCTGTGGAGTCATCGGTATCTTCGGAAGTTAA
>CASFOM010000236.1 GCA_949296295.1 uncultured Alistipes sp.
ATACGGCCTTGATGTTTTCTTCTACAGTCAATCTTCGGAAAACAGACGCTTCCTGGGCTAAATAACCTACCCCTAATTGAGCCCGTCGAAATACCGGTTCGTGAGTGATATCCGTATCATCAAGGAAAATTTGTCCTTCATTGGGTTTTATCAGTCCTACCGTCATATAAAAAGTAGTCGTTTTCCCTGCTCCGTTAGGTCCTAAAAGTCCTACAATTTCCCCTTGGTTTACTTCTATGGAAACTTTGTAGACGACCGTTCGTGTTTTATATTTTTTTACCAGATCTTTCGTATGTAATTTCATATTGTCTTGGCTTTAAAATGGGAGTAAAATCATCCACTTTATACAACCCCTTCTCGAAGTATATCGTGTAAGTGTATAATTCCTAAATATTTGCCTTCTTGGGAGCGTACGATTAATTGCGTGATTTTATTTTCTTCCATAATGGAAAAAGCTTTAACCGCTAATTCATCAGGCAAAATGGTTTTGGGATTTGGAGACATAATATCAGATGCTTTTAATAGATGTATTTCTTTTTTACTTTGTAGCATACGGCGTAAATCTCCGTCAGTGATAATCCCTTTTATTTGTCCGTCTGGAGCGATGACAGCAGTTGCTCCCAACATTTTGGATGATATTTCTATTATTACTTGTTCAATAGAGGCAGACGGAACAACTTGAGGAATATTCTCTTTGGACATGATGTCTTCCACTCGGATGTATAATCTTTTTCCTAATGCTCCGCCGGGATGTACTCGGGCAAAATCGTTGGCAGAAAAACCTCTGAGTTTTAATAGTGTCATGGCTAAAGCGTCCCCCATAACCAATTGAGCGGTAGTGCTGGAAGTAGGAGCTAAATTGTTAGGACATGCTTCCTTGCTGACATAGGTGTTGATGATGTAATCACAGGAAGTCCCTAAATAAGAATCCGTATTCCCTACCATTCCAATAATGATGTTTTGTTTTCCTACGTTCCGAATAAGAGGGATAAGCACTTTTATTTCTGGCGTGTTCCCACTTTTAGAAATACAAATAATTGTATCACCGTTTTGAATCATTCCTAAGTCACCGTGTATAGCGTCGGCGGCATGCATAAAAATAGCCGGCGTACCCGTAGAATTAAGGGTTGCTACTATTTTGTTACCAATAATGGCGCTTTTCCCAATTCCGGTAATGATTACTCTTCCTTTTCCGGCAATGATAAGTTTTGCAATGTGAGCGAAATCATCATTTACGAATTGCAATAGATTTTCTATGGCTTTGCATTCCGTTGATATTATGCTTTTTGCAAAAGATTTTATTTCTTCGTTGCTTTTTTCCACAATAATTGGTTTATTTGTAATTAGAGGTTCGTCAAAGACGAATAAAATTAATAAAGAAAAAATATGAACAAAGATAACTTTGTTTTTTTATTTTATTATCTTTAGATAATGTAAAAAAACGATTGTTTAGTGTAATCGTTTTATAATCATATATTTAATACAATGACAAAGAACGTTTCCTTATTAGAGTATCTAAAAAAATATTTTGGTTTTTCCGGATTTAAAGGAAATCAGGAGCAGATTATTCAAAATTTAATGTCAGGACATGACACTTTCGTATTAATGCCTACAGGAGGAGGAAAGTCTCTGTGTTATCAATTACCTGCCTTACTTATGGAAGGAGTGGCGATAGTGATATCTCCGTTAATTGCTTTGATGAAAAATCAGGTAGATGCTATGCGGGCTTTCAGTACGGAAGAGGGAATAGCCCATTTTCTTAATTCGTCTTTAAACAAGGCAGCCATAAATAAAGTAAAGGATGATGTGTTGTCGGGGAAAACCAAGTTGCTTTATTTTGCTCCGGAATCATTGACCAAAGAGGAGAATATTGCTTTTCTGAAAAACGTAAAGATTTCTTTTTATGCTATTGATGAAGCTCATTGTATTTCGGAATGGGGGCATGATTTTCGTCCCGAGTACAGGCGTATCAAACCGATTATCTTGGATATTTGTCCTGCTCCCATTATAGCATTGACAGCCACTGCTACCCCCAAGGTTCAAATGGATATTCAAAAAAATTTGGGAATGGTTGATGCGAAAGTCTTTCGTTCTTCCTTTAATCGCCCCAATTTGTATTATGAAATACGCCCTAAGGTGAATGCGACTAAAGAGATTGTGAAATATATAAAACAAAATCCGGGGGAATCGGGAATTATCTATTGTTTAAGTCGCAAGAAGGTGGAAGAGATTGCTGATTTGTTGAAAGTGAACGGTATCAACGCTCTGCCTTATCATGCAGGGATGGATGCTGCTACACGAGCAGAAAATCAGGATCGTTTTTTAATGGAAGATGTAGATGTCATTGTAGCTACTATTGCTTTTGGAATGGGGATTGACAAACCGGATGTTCGATATGTAATTCATTATGATATTCCGAAAAGTTTGGAGGGATATTATCAAGAGACGGGACGTGCTGGACGAGATGGAGGGGAAG
>CASFOM010000237.1 GCA_949296295.1 uncultured Alistipes sp.
GCATATTCGTCTAAGGGCCCCTCTGAAACTTCTGAATTTGTTTCATCCCGTCCTTCTATATCTTCCCCTTCCTCTTCCGGTACCTCCTCTTTTTCAAGAGGTTCTATAAATTGAATAGAAGTAGTTTCATAAATCGTCAATCGTTTCCCTTTTGCTCTGAATCCTTTGACTCCTATATATTCTGCAACATCTATTATTTCATCTGCTCTTCCAGATTGTGCCCCGCCAAACTTCAGCTGAATTTGAGGATAACGATCCTCACTGATTCCTACTAAATAAGATCCTTCGCTTTCATCAATAAACGGCAACGGCTTTTCAGACAGTTCCAACATGAACCGTTTGATATAAAAATACTTCTGATTAGCATCATAATATATTACAGAATAGATACGCCCTGAATCATACTTTTCTACTTTAAGTACATTATCCGGGAAATATTGAGAAATATCATATCCTGCCGTGAAATAATATCCATTTTGGGTAAAGACAACTATTTTTTCATCGGCCTTGAACTCACCAAGCAGTTGTCCCCGACCTTCTGTATTTAACTTGTTTATATCTTCATCAAACCAGATATTATGTCCCCCCAAAGTAGAGATTCCCTTCTCTTTAAGAACAATCTTTTGTATGGGATAACGTGTAAATAAATTTCCCTGAGATTGACGCCCCTTAATGGAAATATCCGAAAAATCAAGATCAGTAATTAATTTTTTCAATCGAGGTCGAGGTTTAAAATAAACCTTTAACACTTCTGCCTCTCCGTTCGGATTTACACTCATATATAAAATCTCAGAACCCGGACTTCCTTTGGTTATATCATATTCCCTATCTCTCGTAATTCCTTTAATTGCGCACCGTTTCATCATAACAGCACCTTTTTGTCCATCACGATACAAAATATTATAAATTGTCCGTTCATCATTCTTGTTAAAGACACCGATATACAAAATATCCTTGTCAAAGAATGCTTTTTCTGAAACTCTGGTAATAATGTATTTCCCTTTTCGGGTAAATACAATCACGTCATCTATATCTGAACAGTCGCAAACAAATTCCTCTTTCTTCATAGAATTTCCTATTCCGAAAAATCCTTCTTTGCGCTCTACATACAATTTGGCATTATCTACAACTACCCGAGTGGCTTCTATGGTATCAAAAGAACGTATCTCTGTCTTTCTCTCCTTGCCCGCCTTGTGCTTTTGTCGTATATTTTCATAATACCGGATGGCATATTCGGTTAAATGACTGATATCATATTTCACCGTTTCCATCTCCTCTTCCAACCCTTTTATATACTCATCAGCTTTGAATGTATTGTATTTCGAAATACGTTTAATACGTATCTCTGTAAGCCGTATGATATCCTCCTCGGTAACCTCACGCATCAACATCGACTTAAAGGGTTCTAATGCTTGATCTATGGTTTGCAAAGCCTCCTCCCACGACGCTGATTCTTCTATTTGATGATAAATTCGATGCTCTATAAAAATCCGCTCCAAAGAGGAATGATGCCAATCTTCTTTCAATTCCCCTAACCTAATCTCCAATTCCCGCAATAAAAGAGATTTAGTGTGTTTTACACTGGCTTTAAGAATATCGCCCACACACATAAAGTGCGGTTTCTTGTCTATGATAACACAAGCATTAGGAGAAATTGAAATTTCACAATCGGTAAATGCATATAAAGCATCTATGGTCTTGTCTGCTGATACATCATTCCCCAAATGAATCAATATCTCAACATTCTCTGCAGTATTATCATCTACTTTTTTTATCTTTATCTTGTTCTTGTCATTGGCCTTAATAATGGATTCTATAATCGAAGAAGTAGTACGTCCGAAAGGTATCTCCGTAATGGCCAATGTTCGCTTATCTATTTTTACTATTTTTGCCCGAACCTTAATCCGACCTCCTCGCATCCCGTCATTATAACGTGAAACGTCAATCATCCCTCCTGTAGGAAAGTCAGGATATAATTCAAACGATTCTCCTTTCAAATACTTAATAGAAGCATCTATCAACTCTATAAAATTATGAGGCAGAATCTTTGACGTTAGCCCAACGGCAATACCCTCTACTCCTTGTGCCAACAACAATGGAAATTTAACCGGCAAAGTAACCGGTTCCTGACTCCTCCCATCATAAGAGAGCATCCACTCCGTTGTCTTGGGATTAAAAACAACATCCTGTGCAAACTTAGATAACCGGGCTTCTATGTATCGAGGAGCAGCTGCACTATCTCCTGTAAGGATATTTCCCCAGTTCCCCTGACAATCAATCAATAAATTTTTTTGTCCCAACTGCACCAAAGCATCCCCTATGGATCGGTCTCCATGAGGATGATATTGCATCGTAAAACCAATGATGTTCGCCACTTTATTATAGCGACCATCATCCATACGTTTCATCGCATGCAAGATACGTCGCTGTACCGGTTTAAGACCATCTTCTATATAAGGCACTGCTCGTTCCAATATAACATAAGAAGCGTAGTCCAAAAACCAATCCTTATACATCCCGGTCAGCTTCTTCTTTCCTGGACTTTCTGTCAAATGGGTATATTTATGTTGATTGATTCCTCCGTCTTTTTGGGTAACTTCCTGTTCTGCAACAGTAGTTTCGTCTTGTGCGTCGAAATGTTCTTCTGTAGATTCTATTTCTGTACTCATGATACGTTAACCAATTTTTATCGCCAATCAAAAGGAGCGTTTTTAAACAAAATCTTCTTCCACCAGGTCTTCCACCAAACGTAAGTTCTCTATGATGAAATCTTGCCGTTCCGTACTATTGTCTCCCATATAGAATTCTAACAAATCATGAATATAGTCTTCATTCGTTAATCGTACACGGTCAAGTCGGATATTTTCACCAATAAATCCTTTGAATTCATCAGGTGATATTTCACCCAATCCTTTAAATCGGGTGATTTCTACATTGTTTTTCAACTTGTCTATGGCTTTCGTCTTTTCTTCTTCACTATAACAATAAAGCGTCTCTTTCTTATTTCTAACACGGAACAACGGAGTCTGCAATATATACAGATGTCCTCTGCGAATAATATCCGGGAAAAATTGCAAAAAGAATGTAATCATTAATAACCGGATATGCATTCCATCCACATCTGCATCGGTAGCAATCACAACTCGATTATATCTCAGATTATCCATGTCTTCTTCGATATCCAATGCTGCTTGCAACAGATTAAACTCTTCATTTTGGTAAATGATTTTTTTCGTTAATCCGTAAGTATTTAACGGTTTCCCTCGTAAAGAAAACACAGCTTGAGTATTTACATCCCGACTTTTAGTGATGGAACCACTCGCGGAATCTCCCTCCGTAATAAAAAGAGTCGTTTCTTCTGCACGATCATTTTTACTATTCAAATGGATGCGACAATCCCGTAATTTTTTATTATGTA
Source organism: uncultured Alistipes sp. (assembly GCA_949296295.1). Lineage (GTDB taxonomy): Bacteria > Bacteroidota > Bacteroidia > Bacteroidales > Rikenellaceae > CASDZK01. The sequence continues at coordinate 3,419 of CASFOM010000237.1, forward strand.
AACTTGCTTTCTTCGCAAATTCTCGAGCTTTCTTTTGTATCCCGGAAATAGCTTTTCTATCTTTTTCCGCTTCCTGTATCTTTTTATTGATAATCTCTGCCGTAGAAGGATTTTTATGCAAGAAATTATCCAAATGTTCCTTCAGAAAATCGATGACATAATTCCGAACCGAGACATTTCCTCCCGGACTCATATCCTTCGATCCCAATTTAGTCTTAGTTTGAGACTCAAAAACCGGTTCTTCTATTTTTATACTAATAGCTGCAATAATGGAAGTTCGAATATCGGATGCATCATAATCTTTCTTAAAAAACTCTCTAAGTGTTTTTACAATAGCTTCCCGAAAAGCAGTTTGATGAGTCCCTCCTTGTGTTGTGTGTTGTCCATTGACAAAAGAATAATAACTTTCGTTATAACCCGTTCCATGTGTCAATGCTATTTCTATATCTTTACCTGTCAAATGAATAGGAGGATAGAGAGGTTCTTCGGTAAGCGTATCGTTTAACAAATCCAACAAACCGTTTTTGGACGTATAGGAAGTACCATTAAACTTAATCACCAAACCGGTATTCAGGTAGGTGTAATTCTTAATCATACTCTCTATATATTCATTATTGTAGGTGTAAGGACCAAAAATAGACTCATCAGCTAAAAATGATACTGTGGTTCCATTTTTTTCTCCTACTCCGCTTTCCGTATGATCTGAGATTATATTACCTGCATTGAATTCTATAACACGTGCATTTCCATCCCGCACACTTTTAATAATAAAATCAGAAGATAAAGCATTGACAGCCTTTATCCCGACACCATTCAATCCTACTGATTTCTTAAAAGCCTTCGAATCATATTTGGCCCCTGTATTCATGCGAGAAGCCACATCCGCCAATTTCCCCAAAGGAATACCCCGACCAAAATCCTGTACGGTTACATAATTATTCTCCAACCGAATATTTATATTTTTCCCATGCCCCATCATATATTCGTCGATGGAATTATCCAACACCTCTTTTATCAGAATATATATACCGTCATCAGGAGATGAACCATCCCCTAATTTTCCAATATACATACCCGGTCTCAAACGGATGTGTTCTTTCCAATCAAGGGTTTTTATATTACTTTCGTCGTAGTTTGTTATTTGTTCCGACATATATGTTAGTTGCTATTTTTATTCGTTTCAGCATAATCAGGTGCCAAATGTTCATACACCGATACTATTCTGCTACGGGTAAGATCACTGAGTTCTTTTAATGATAATCTTTTTACTTCAGAAGCCGGAATAGGCTCCAATATAGTTAATCGCAAACGAGTAGGCATTTTAAGACCAAATCCTAAATGATTGCTTACCACCCAGGTTCCATCTATTACCACAGGCAATATCGGTGTTCCGGAACTTTTAGCTATAATAAAAGCACCTTCTTTAAAAGAATTAATTTTTCCTGTACGGGAACGGGTACCTTCCGGGAAAATCGCTATGGATAAACCCATTTTTAAGAATTCCCTACTTTTTTTCAACAATTTTTTCGTGCTGGATAAACCACCTCGCTCAATAGCTATATCATTTCTCAACCTCAACACCCAACCAAAGATAGGCATTTTATAAACCTCCTTTTTGGCTACCCATCTGAAGTTTAAAGGAACATGTGCCATTAAAGGAATATCCAACATGGATTGATGATTGGAAGTTATCACATAATTTTGCGATTTATCGACAAACTCTTTTCCTCTCACTTCCACTTTCCATGCCGGACAAATTCGAATAATCATCATTGACAAGAAAAAGGAAGCTTTATCTATCGCAACTCTTTTTTTATCAAAAGGAAGCGTTATCAACCATATTAAGGCAAAAATTGGAAAATAAACGAGAAGAAACAAACACAAAAAAGTGAAATATAATACAGTTCCCATAATCTTAATACATTAATCCTATTTTTTTGTTCATCTCTTTCTTTACCGAAGTCAATGGGACAAACGTAAATCTGTATTGATACGACTTATCCGAAAAATATTTGTATTTTTCATAAGGTTGAGCGCCCCAACTATCATCTCCACCTAATCCCATCATGGCATGATCGATACAAAGTTCCACATAATTTCTTGGTTTTACGTCATTGATATGTGTTTGGCGAGGCTCTCTATTTTTAAAATTCGCATCAGATTCTCCGTCTCTAAAATAGGAGTATTGGTAAGGTTTATCCGTTGCTTCCTCTCCATCAAAATCCTCCACGCAATTACGCAAGGCATTGAATTCAAAAACAGAATCAGCGACAATTGCCAATCCAACCCCCTCTCCCTTGCTTAAAACAAGATAACGGGTATCTGTATGGTGTCCATTTTCCTGCGGTCTGACGTAAGGATAATATTGCTGTGTAGCTGTCGATTGATATAAACCTACGGGTGCTGATGCTTTCCTGTCCACATAATTTTCATGTGCTCCGCGTCCAAAATAAGTCAATGTTTCCATTTCTGCTGGTAATCGCATACGCATACCTATTCGTGGAATTAATAGTTTCCCTTTATCAGAAGGGGACAAAGCTGCTGTGGTAGAAACTACTCCTTCAGAATTAATGTCATAAGTTACCGTATAGCGAGAAGAAACAGAAGGAAGATCATAAGTTACCTTTAAGACTGCTTTTCCCTCACCCGATTGTTCTGCTTTTGCTTCAACAACTTTAAAATTATACGATGCCTCTTTCCATGCCAACGTTTGTTGAGGTAATCCTGCTCCATAATCATTATCCGTTGCAGGACGGAAAAATAATGGCTGCAATCCAAACCCATCATGGATATATTCTGTTCCTGCTACTCGATAAGAAACAGGATAACCTTTAGCCTTATCAAAAATGAAATTTACTTTCCC
>CASFOM010000238.1 GCA_949296295.1 uncultured Alistipes sp.
AAATTCCGGATGAAGTTATGCCAAAACAGAAAAAATTACCCCATATGGTTCAATATAAATTTCAAACCTCCAATATCCTAAAACAATAAATAAAAAATTATTCTCTATAATGACAAATCTTCATCCGAAATATCAATATTCTATAAACATTGTTCATCAATAGATATCATTACAAATCTCAAAATATTCTTGTGGATGAGAACAAATCGGGCACATCTTAGGGGCATTAGGTCCCTCATGTTCAAAACCACATTTCATACATCGCCATACCGTCTTTTCTTTACGTTTAAACATCATTCCATCCGCTAACAACTGATGCAAATTTCTAAAACGAGTTTCATGAGACCGTTCCACGGTAGTTATCAAATCAAAAAGGGTTGCAATTTTTACAAATCCCTCTTCCCTGGCTGTTTTAGCAAAAGCAGGATACAGTTCTGTCCACTCTTCATATTCGCCAGCTGCTGCTTGTAATAAATTTTCTGAAGTAACGGAAAACACACCTGCCGGATAAGCAGCTGTAATTTCCAACATACCTCCTTCAAGATATTTAAAAAACTGTTTAGCATGTTCCTCTTCATTACGAGCCGTTTCATCAAAAAAAGCAGCAACTTTCACATACCCTTCTTTTTTGGCAATCCCTGAAAAAAAGGTATAACGATTACGAGCTTGTGATTCTCCTGCAAATGCTTTTAATAAATTTTGTTCCGTTTTTGAGCCTTTAATAGTCATAATAATATTGATTTAGATTTATTTTCATTTCTTTACAAACATCGTGCTCAATTCCATTCTTTTTATGACGTAATGTCACATAATAATTATGTATTTATTAAAACAATATGTCAGGAAACTGACAAAAAAGCAGAGATTAACGACATTTATACTTCAAAAAGCATTGGCATATAATTTGTCCTTTTTCTATTAAAAAAATAATTACCAACCATAAAAAATTGTGTTACCAATGGTTTTAAGTGAAAAATTAACGAGCGCTATGAACGCTCAAATCAATGCCGAAATGTGGTCTGCCAATTTATATTTGTCTATGGCTGCTTTTTGTGCCCAACAAGGTTTTGACGGATTTTCTTCTTGGTTGAAATGTCAATCAAAAGAAGAAACAGAACATGCCTATATGATTATGGACTACATGATTAAACGTGATGGTGTTGTCGAAATAAAAGCTATAGATGCAGTACCTGTAAAATGGAACAGCATTATGGATGTATTCGAACAAGTTTACAAACACGAGCTACATGTTTCTAATTTAATTGACCAATTAGTTGATGTTGCTTCTTCTGAAAAAGATAAAGCTACACAAGATTTTCTATGGGGATTTGTCCGTGAACAAGTAGAAGAAGAAGCTACGGCAAAAAGTATTGTCGATAAGCTAAAAATTGCAGGAAATCAAAATATCGCTTTCGTTGATAGCCAATTAGGACAACGTACAAAATAAGAAACAAACACTTATCCTTATAGGAAGAGGAGTAACCCAAAAGTCAATGCCTTAAATGGGTTACTCCTCTTTCTTTTATATCCTCCCTCCTTACAAAAACAAATATCGGAAGGCAATAGAATTTTTATAGAGAATTTAAATAAATTTTCTATAAAAATTCTATTTCAACCATATAGAAACATATCCAATGAAATGCTTTCCAAAATAGGTTCCGGCACCACTTACGGCTTGTAAGAATTAGTAAAATGCAAGGCATTGAGAAAGATGGGAACAAGTGTTTACTTGAATAACTTACTTAACCTAAATTACAAAAATAACACAGTAAGTATTAACACATCTTCTTACCTTTTCTATTGAACCGGTAATAATTCAGGGAAAACAGGCTGTTCGGCCAACGCTTTTAATTCCGGAGAATAAACGCCAAATCCCTGTGTCGGAACATTCTCAAATCCTATTTGAAAAGCAACACAGTCAGACGGTAATGTATAATCTCCTTGATCTGATGCAACAAAATTCAATACCCCAAACACACTATGCTCATCCGTCCCGTTTTTTTGTACTGCTGCAAGATCTTCCTTCGTCAGGAAACAATTGTAATCAACAGATTCTCCCCACCCATTAACCATGATAGGAGCATACGTTTTCATAAATACATTCCGACGAACAACATCTCCACTCTTTTCAAACCACACGTGAGGATGCAACGAATTATTAATAACAACATTATTCTCTACACGACGGAAAAATCCTTCTCGTAATTTAATACCCCCATTTAAACAAATATTATTATAAATATGATAATTGGAACTACCATCATCCAAATCAATATCCCAGCCATGGTCACATCTGAAACGATTATTTCTCAATACGGTAGTGTATAAGGCATCTAACAATATTAATTCTGGCTCTTGTGAAGTCTGTTGTGCCATTAATGAATAATCCGGAGCCCAGAACCGATCCCGGCCCCAAGAGTTAAAGGCACCATGATCTCCTGTTTCCAAAACGGTTTCAAAAGCATCATTATATTCAATCAAATGACCTCCAAAAGCACCATCTCCAATATTGATTGCTGCTCGAGGAACCCGATAAATAGTATTATGACTTACCTGTATTTGAGCGGCCAACTGAATTTGAACTCCAGCAACCTGCTTTTCTTCCTCCCCTATGTGATGAATCAAATTATCCTCCACTATACATTGACGAGGATAAAAAGCATTCCGAGGACCAGGAACCCGATCAACTTGATCATACGATACCCGATTGTCATAATCGGTTAAATTCAATCGCACGGCTTCCGTATCTCCAACCAAACAAATCGCACTTGCTCCAATATGATGAATATGATTATGTTCAATCCTGTTATTTCGATTATAACGACTTACAAAAAGAGCATTCCCACCCAAATTTGTAAATTCACATTCACTTACAAGACAATTTTCCGTATTTTCCATAAATAAAGCAGCACCCCGATATATCGCCCAATCACTTCTCATCAATCGTTCATACGGTTCCATCAATGTTCGTAATGTATGCTCAAAACGAATCCCCTGAATAGTGACATCTTTCAAAAGATGTTCTGGCGTTCCCCGCAATTCAAGAATATGTGTTAAAGAAGCTGTTTCAAAAACAGCCTTTTTCATATCATCTTCCGGGAAAGGATAGTAATACAATATCTTTTGCTGTTTATCAAAAAACCATTCCCCTGGAGCATCTAATTCTTCAAAAATATTTTCAACAAACCGATACTGTGGATGCATAGGAGAAGGCCGATTCATCTGATGTCCTCCTTCATAAGTCAGAACAGTGTCCCGTTTCCCTGTAATCAGAAAATGCATACTTCCCCAACGACCTTGATGTAAAGCATGTATAAATCCTCCTTCCGGATTACTCCACGATGCAATTTTCGTTGAAGATAAAGCATCTGCTGACGTTCCATTCAAATATTCTCCCTCCTTATAATTAGGATAACGAGCCAAAACACATTTTTTCCCATTCAGAAACAACTGATCGATTTCTGACTCATTTACAGGTGTTCTCCAATACCCTGCATCTGTTTTTTCCCAATCCAAAGAAAGCCTTTTTCCTCCACTAAAAACAACTGATTCTCCTGAATAAGAAGAGAGAACTAATTTTTTCCCTTCAAAATCAACCGCTTCTATCCGTATTGTTGTCGGTAAATAATAGGTCCCTTCTCTAAAAAGAATTTCCACTTCGGAATCATCCAATGTCTTAGCCTTCTCCAAAGCTGCTGACACACTTTGCAACGGACGTTTCAAGGAACCCTCATTACTATCTTTACCGGTAGGAGCAACTATTAAGGTATGACGAGCCATCACCGATAAAGAAAACAGGCAAAACAGAATGGTAAAAATGTCTTTTTTCATAAATAAGCTCAGATTAGATTGATAATACCCAACACATTAAATATCGAATACATATGGATAAAATTAATAAATATACGACCAAGTTGTACTCCTTGTTACATAAAAAGAAAGACAGTTCAATAAAAAACAATGGATTTACTTTTTCATCAAGCTAATTTTTAACATCTCATATCTACTATTTCAAAAAGGCAATATCCATAGAAACAAGCAATTATATCATTTTCAAAATTCAAACTAAGTTATTTACATACAGGAAATCCCTGTCTTTCTTATTTTCATAACATACATTTTTCTAATTCTTAGATAGTGAAAGAGGGTTGTGTCAAGTTATCACTTTGACACAACCCTCTTATTTATCTATAAAAAATACTTTAAACCAATCCAGAAAATCCCATAAAAGCCATTGCTAAAATACCCGCTGTTATCAATGCTACAGGAATTCCTTTCATGGCTGCAGGGACATTGGCTAATGCCAAACGTTCCCGCAATCCTGCAAATAAAACCAAAGCAACTGTAAAACCTATCGCTGTTGCTGTTGCAAACACAACCGATTCCAATAAATTATACTGTTTTTGAACCAATAAAATGGCTACTCCCAATACAGCACAATTGGTTGTAATCAACGGCAAAAAGATCCCCAATGCCTGATATAAAGAAGGACTTAATTTTTTCAATATAATCTCGACCATTTGAACCAATGCTGCAATAACCAAAATGAATACAATAGTTTGCATATATTCAATGTGCAACGGTTCTAAAATATAATATTGAATCAAATAAACCACTAAGGAAGAAATAGCCATCACAAACGTTACGGCCCCCCCCATTCCAAGTGAAGTTTCTACTTTATTGGAAACTCCCAAAAAAGGGCAAATACCCAAAAACTGAGAAAGAACGATATTATTTACAAAAATCGCACTGATGATAATAAATAGATATTCCATATTATTTCAGTTTAGCCGTAAATTTATTAAACAAAACGAGAAGATAGCCTAAAGCCAAAAATGCTCCCGGAGCCAAAACAAATATAAGGATACCATCCGCATTAATAAATTTGTATCCGAATACCGAACAACTACCTAAAATTTCACGGACAGCTCCCAACAATGTTAAAGATAATGTAAATCCCAAACCTATTCCTACTCCATCAAGAGCAGAAGCCCATACTCCATTCTTTGAAGCAAATGCCTCTGCCCGCCCCAATATAATACAATTGACCACAATCAGTGGGATAAATACTCCTAATGTATTGTATAATGAAGGTAAATAAGCCTCCATACACAACTGCACTACCGTTACAAACGACGCAATAATAACAATAAAGGCCGGAATACGTACTTTCCCAGGTATCAAATTTTTTACTAACGAGATTACTATATTTGACATAATCAGTACAAACATCGTAGCAACCCCCATACCCATTCCGTTAATAGCGGAAGTTGTAGTTCCCAAAGTAGGACACATTCCCAACATCAGGACAAACGTCGGATTCTCTTTTAGAATACCTTTCGTCAGTAACTGCAATTTGCTCATAACTTACTTGTTTTCCGTTAATATTTGACTCGCCCGTTTCACTGCATCAATAAATGCACGAGAAGAAATGGTAGAAGCCGTAATAGCATCCACATCTCCACCATCTTTCTTTACTGCCAAACGAAACGTATCAGGATGTTTCCCTTCAAACTGCAAAGCGAAATCAGATTTACTCTTTTCTATCTTATCTCCTAACCCCGGAGTTTCATTGTGGGACACGACCGCTATTTTATTAATAGTGCCATCAGGCATGTAACCTACCATTAATTTAATCATTCCTCCAAAGCCATTCTTAGAAAAGGTTTCCACCGCATATCCGGAAATTTCACTTCCGCTTTTCGCTGTGTACATCTTTACAATCTCTCCTTCACAATCAATATCTTTTCCTTCTGAAAGATCCGTAAAAGGTGGTAAAACTTCTGCTATTGCCTGATTTACCTTATTGCTTTTGGCCTGTTCTATGGGTTCTTTGGTCAATTGGTATACTACCCCTACAGCAGAAGATGCTACTAAGGATATCAATAGCAATACCATGACCATATTTCTCAACGATGATTTCATTGTTATCTTCTTTTTATCATTCAGGTTATTAATTTTCTTATTTTGCTTTTACCATTCCAAAACGACGAGGACGGGTATATTTGTTTATCAAAGGAACTACGGCGTTCATAATCAATATGGCAAAGGAAATTCCTTCCGGATAGGCTCCCCATACCCGTATCAGAATAGTAATGATACCAATACCCACACCATAAATCAACATTCCTCGATAATTCATCGGAGAAGTTACATAATCCGTAGCCATATATACAGCTCCCAAAATTGCGCCTCCGGTCAGTATTTGAAACAACGGATTCAAATATGTCTCCGGATCAATCAGCCACAATAATCCGCTAAACACGAACATTGTACCTAATATATAAACGGGAATATGCCATGTGATTACTTTACGAATCAACAGGTAAACAAATCCCAACAACAAAGCGGCCGCACCAATTTCTCCCAATGAACCACTTTTATCTCCCATCAACAAATCTCCATAGGAAAAATATCCCATAAGCTCACTCAATGGTTTCCCGCTTTTTACAGCTTCTTTTAGAAAAGCTAAGGGAGTAGCTCCAGATAGAGCATCGACAGCCTTTGTGGACGCAAATGAAGTCATTTGGGTTGGGAAAGAAATCAACAGAAAGACACGTCCTACCAAAGCAGGATTAAAAGGGTTACATCCTAATCCTCCAAACGACATCTTTCCTATTCCAATAGCTACTAAAGCACCAATTACAACTATCCACAACGGCAACGTAGGAGGTAAATTAAATGCCAGCAACAATCCCGTTAAAGCAGCAGAATAATCGGTTAAAGAAGGCTTCTTTTTCAAGAGATATTTCGAAATCAACCACTCAAACAGCATACAGGACAACACCGATACAGCCGTTACAATCAAGGAATTGAATCCGAAAAAGAAGATTGACACCACAAAAGCAGGCAACAACGCAATAATCACATCGCTCATCAATTTTGAGGTACTTGTATTGGAATGTATATGAGGCGATGGTGAAACGATTAATTTTTTATCCATTGTACTTATTCAGTTTTCTTAATTCAACAGCAGAGTTAGTTTATTTTCTGGAACGGATGATTTTCATAACTTCACTTTTTGCCACCCGGATACGATCAAGCAACGGAATATGAGCAGGACAAGTAAACGAACAGGATCCGCACTCAATGCAATCAGTCGGTTTATGTTCTTCCAATTCGGCAAACATCTTTTTTCGACTCATGACATTAATAAGATAAGGTTCAAGGCCCATAGGACACACACTGACACATTTGGCACAACGAATACAAGGAGTATCTGTTTCCCGAAGCGACTCTTGTTCATTCATACACAAAACTCCAGAAGTTCCTTTGGTTACCGGAGCTTCCGGATAACATAAAGAACGTCCCATCATCGGTCCTCCGTTGATAATCTTTCCTGTACTATCTGGGATTCCTCCACAATATTCCAACAACGAAGATATTGGAGTTCCTATGCGTACCAATAAATTTTTAGGAGTAGCGAGATCTTTCCCTGTAACCGTAACAACTCGTTCAAACAATGGCTTGTTTTTCTGAACAGCCTCATAAACAGCCAAAGCCGTTCCTATATTCTGAACAACAGCTCCTACATCAATAGGTAATGCTCCCGACGGTACTTGACGTCCTACTATGGCATCTATCAACTGTTTTTCCCCTCCTTGAGGATATTTTACTTTCAGAGGAACCACTGTAATACCTGGATAGGATGCAGCTTCTTTTGTCAGATGTTCAATCGCATCCTGCTTATTGTTTTCAATGCCAATAAATGCATGATTAACGCCTAATGCCTTACATAAAATACGAATTCCCACCAATACTTGAGGTGCTTTCTCCAACATAACCCGATGGTCTGCAGTCAAATATGGTTCACATTCCACTCCATTAATAATTAAGAATTCTGCTTTCTTTCCCGGAGGAACAGATAATTTGACTTGTGTAGGGAAAGTAGCCCCTCCCATACCAACAATACCTGCTGCTGCAATCTTATCTATAATTTCCTTAGGAGAAAGATTACATTCCGTAATCAAATCATTACTGCGATCAATAGTCTCATTCCATTCATCTCCTTCTACGGCTATTGTTACGGATTGTCGAGCAATACCCATTGCATCTTTTTGCATATCGACAGCCTGAACAACCCCGCTTACCGAAGCATGAACATTAGCAGAAACAAATCCCGAAGCCGTAGCAATGATATCTCCTACTTTCACCCGATCCCCTTTTTGTACTGTAATCGTAGCTGGAGCACCAATATGCTGTGCGGCAGGAATAACAACTTTTGCCGGTAAAGGCAGTATCTCAATCGAAGCTCCTCGGCTGAGTTTATTATCGCAAGGATGAACTCCTCCTATTTTAAACGTCTTTAACATCACGCGATACTTTTTTATTCTTGGGTTTCTGTTTTCTGTTCGTTACGAGTGGGATTATTTCCCTCTGACAAAGTTGACTTTTTCTGTTCCGAAGTTGATTCCGTCTCTGTTTTCACCGGACGCGGCGGGAAATTCACTTCATGAATAGCTCCTGTAGGGCATTCCGCTACACACTTACGACATAGCTTACAAACAGCAGGATCAATATATGCTAAATTATTTTCCAACGTAATAGCCCCAAAAGGACAGGTCTTCACGCATTTTCCACATCCTATACAAGCTACGGAACAAGCTTTTCTTGCTATTCCCCCTTTATCCTTATTAACACAGGAAACAAATACACGACGATTTTTAATTCCCTTCTTCCGAAGTTCTATTATCATCTTTGGACATGCTTTAACACAGGCTCCGCAAGCTGTACACTTTTCCTCATCCACTTCAGGTAATCCTGTTGCAGGATTAATGTGAATAGCATCAAAATTACACGCCAATTCACAGTCACCAAGACCTAAACATCCCCAGCTGCACGCTGTATCACCTGCATAAAGAGAAGCTGCTACGACACAACTTTTCGTTCCATCGTAATGATTGGTTTTGGGCCGTTTGTCGCAAGCGCCGGAACAACGGACAACCGCGACTTGCGGTTCTTTTTCAACAGCAGCCTTTCCCAAATAAGATGCAATGGAATTCATGGTAGCACTACCGCCTACCGGACAATACAAATTATCCAGGTTATCTGCTTTCACTAATGCATCCGCCATACCCCGACACCCAGGAAAGCCGCAACCGCCACAATTCGCTCCGGGCAACATACCTTCCACATCATCGATACGCGGATCTTCGTACACTTTAAATTTTTGAGCCACAAAATACAATATAATTGCAGCCAAAACACCTAACGCACAGAGTGTCAGGATTGTAAAGAGCAATGTCTCATTCATTTAAGTTACTATTTTTCTATTTTTATGTTTATTTTTCCGTTTAATTTGCGCCTAAAGGTAAATAAAATAATAAAATAAAAGAACAAAAAAGCGATAGTTATTAAAGCATTAAGATAATCAGGATATCCACTCGCAGCACAAATCGACAAGACAGACAACAATATAAGTAAAGGGAAAACATATGCCAACATAACTGCCCATAAACCTGTTCCTGAAGAAATATAAACAGTAACCTCATCCCCTTCCACAAATTCTTCCGACTGTTTCTTTCGTGGAACTTCGATAATTTTCTCTTTCATATCTCCATTGGAACAAACCTGACGAGCATGACATGCGGCACAAGCAGAACGAGAAACAACCGTTACAAAAATAGAATCATCCTCTATCTTTGAAATTCGACCCTGATGTTCTATCCTTTTCATATACTCAATAATTAGATACGATAGGAATAATTCGATCTTTTCCCAAAGTACAACGAGAAACCTTAATAACAGGAGCAAACTGATGACGTTTATGTTCCGCAGATTTCAATAGACAAGCTGCACGCTGCACCGATTCCAATTCGAATCCTTCTGACATTACTTCCAAAACCGACATATTGTCTTCTATCAAATGATATAAGATCTTATCCAAAACATCATATTCAGGCAAAGAATCACTGTCTTTTTGCCCTTCTCGCAATTCTGCGGAAGGAGCTTTCAATATAATGTTTTTAGGAATAATCTCTCCATTTCGATTGATATACTCTGCCAATTCATACACTTCTGTCTTATATAAATCCCCTAACAAAGAAAGTGCCCCACAACTGTCTCCATACAAAGTACCATATCCAACCGCTGCTTCACTCTTGTTTGTAGTATTCAATAACAAATGGCCGAACTTATTGGATACCGCCATCATCAAGGTTCCTCTGATACGTGCTTGAAGATTCTCTTCTGCTACTGAAAAAGGCAATCCCTTAAATACAGGATTCAAAGATGAAATAAACACATCATAAACAGGTTCTATACTAATTTTATCACAGGAAATTCCTAAATTTTTCGCTAACTGCCGGGCATCCGATACGGAGTGTTCGGAAGAGAAACGGGAAGGCATCATCACAGCATATACCCGATCTGGCCCCAGGACATCCACTGCAATTGCTGCCACAACCGCAGAATCAATTCCTCCGGACAAACCCAGACAAGCAGAAGTAAATCCCTGTTTTTCAAAAAAATCTTTCATTCCAAGAGCTATGGCTTTATAAGCATGGCGAACCTTTGCACTGGCACTCTTTACTGGTAAACTGATTATTTTATTTCTAAAATCCGGAGAAAGATCCACTTCGGCAAAATCCTCTTCAAAATTTTTCAATTTCCGAATCAATTGACCTTTCGCATTAAATACCGCAGAAGAACCATAGAATACCACATCCGTATTACCTCCAACACCATTTACAGATACCAAAGGGACTTGTAAATCTGCAGCCAAACCACTTAAATATTCCAAATCATCCTCTATAATATCATGAAAGAACACTTTTTGAGCCATATGCACGATACAATCGGGACGCTCATCCCGTTCCGATGGAGTAAAACAAGGCAAGGTATCTATAAATTGAAGATCATCTCCCAAAGAAATCAAAACCTTTTTATTTCCACACATAATCATATATTCAGGCATTCCTTCTTGTTCCAAAGCCTCCTCATCATAAAAATAAGGAGAATCCACCCCTGCAAAAAAAGGCAATTCCGACCGATCAAAAGGCATGGCCTTACTGTAATACCCTTTAACCGTACCACGACTAATATGTACAGCAGCATTAAAGGTATCATCTCCTGAAACGACAGGCATTCCTACCAACACATCGATATCGGTAGCGGCAGAACAAATATCTTCCAAAGCCGCATAACATTTATCTATAAAATCAGGCATTCCGGCAATATCATAAAGAGGTCCACCGGAAATAGATAATTGAGGAAACACGAGCAAATCAATATGATTATTCATTGCTCGAGAAATACATCCAATTATTTTATCTTTATTAAAAGCAATATCTCCTGCTTTCGTATTGATTTGAGCCAATGCTATATTCATGATAAACAGTATTTTGGTAACGGAACAATACAAAATTTTCCAATATCAAAGATAAAAAAGATTTCTCAAAAAAGAGAAAAAATTTGCAGAAAAGGAAAAAAGCATTACCTTTGCATCCGTATTCAATACAACAACTGTTGGTGTCATAGCTCAGTTGGTAGAGCAAAGGACTGAAAATCCTTGTGTCCCCGGTTCGATTCCTGGTGACACCACGGAAACGAAGCTGTTTTTTTAACAGCTTCGTTTTTTATTTTTACGTGATAAAAATCATGGAAGACTATTTGTCTTTTGAATATTTAAGTTTTCCCAAAAATATTTCAATCTATTGTTCCCTTATAAAGGCTCTATACCAAATAATTCATTGATATAAAAACATTTATAATCATTTTGATTAATTAGAATTATCTATATGAGCACTACTGCCATCATTCTGTCAGACATATTTATCGGTCACTAATAATTTCTATCAAAAAGAAGAACAAAAATATCTTGTATATTTATTATTAAAAAAGGAAAAGAACAAAGAAATTGTCTGATAGTTATTGAGACAGTTCCTTCGTTCTTTTCCTGAACCTTAAATTACCTATCAAAATTTATTTCTTCTTTATTCTCAATATAGTCAATGAATTAGGTTTAAAATCATAGGTAAAGGAAGAAGAAAATTTGTCATAAGTCGTTTCTTTAGGAGAAATCTTAAAAGGTTCTTCAAAAGAATTTTCCTCCAACTTCGATACAGCACTTAATGTTATCACTCGTCCTTTTTTCTCTACTTCCCCTCCATTTAGATTAATTAGTGTCTGACAAGGAGCGTCTGAAGCATTAACCACTTTCAAAATGACTTCTCCCAACTCTTCATCATAACCAGCAAGATAGAATTTACGCTTTAAAGGTACATTCTGATACTTCAGAACAAGTTTCTCATCCAAATAATAATCTGCCCCATTTTCCGTAATGATAAGACGTACCTTATGCCAATGGTTTTCATCCAAACGGTCCCTTACCTTTTCCGATACAACAGATGAATTATTATTATGTACTTTTTCCATAGCAGTTGAGACATTCCCCCATCCTCCTACATTCAGCATATAACCACTATTCAAATTAGGTTCCTTTAATCCCAAATAAAACAAGAACCCCTCTGCTCCACTCAATTTATTGACCTCAAACTCAATTACACTTCCTTTATTCACTTTTCCTGATTTCCAAATCAATGCAGTACGATTTTCTCCACTTTTTTGAGTATAAACGCCATTTTCCTGTTCCCAACTTCCATGTGTTACCACCCATTGTGCAGTATCGGTCATATCTGCTTCCAATACCTTTCCTGCTGCATCTGTAACTTTTAAATTACGGAACTGTGTCTGGGTACTCCATGTACCCATTCCCACATAACCATCATAATCGATAAAAGGTTCCGGAGATTCCGGTTCTACAACTCCCTCTACTCGCAGATTATAAGTCGGTTTATTTTCTGCAAACATTTTCTGAACATAATAAGAAGAACGTCCCACTACCTGATTATTAGACATCCAAATTAAATTAGTTGGCCACCCCCGGTCATTTCTATTTTCAAGCAATGGAGCATAAGAAGCCATTGTAACCAAATCACTGTTCCGTTCCATCCCTGTAATAAAAGCAGCTTCACTTAATGCCGCAAGCATATTACCTCCCCCAACTCCTTGATTACAAGCATATTCTCCAACATAAACCTGATATTTCCCTCGCTCATGATTATCAAAAATATCTGCATTTTCAAAGAAATATTCTGGAGCTACATACCAATGCGGATCAATCATATCTGTCTTACGAGCATCTCCAATACCTCCAATCCCATGATTTGAAATCAAAGTCAGTTGCGGATATTTCGCTTTTATGGCATCATAAAACATATTGAATCGACGATCATATAACGGACCAGAATTCTCATTACCTATCTCTACATAAGCCAAAGGATAAGGTTCCGGATGACCATCCTTAGCCCGTAATGCTCCCCATGGGGTATCTACTTCACCAATAGCATATTCTATGGCATCCAATGCATCCTGCAAATACGCTTCTGCTTCTTTATCCGAACAAGCTTCTCCTGAACGAGCCTGACAGGCAATACCCACATTACATACATACATCCCTTGGGCACCAATATCTTCACAAAAATCCAAAAACTCTTTATATCCGAATCCATATGTATTACGATAACCCCAGGTATCATACTGTCCTGGGCGTGCTGCCGGATCCCCTAACGTCTTTTTCCATTCTACACGATTCACTAAAGTAATTCCTTCCACAATACATCCTCCTGGCCATCGAATAAAAGCAGGACGAAGTCCCTCTAACATCATGGCAACATCTTTACGCATCCCATTCTCTCTGCCTTTATAAGTATCTTCAGGGAAAAGAGAGACATAATCAAAATAATAGGTTCCTTTTGACGGTAAATCAATGGATAACCGTCCAACTGTCGTTGTATCTGAAGCCTGTAAAGTTGCTTTATACTCGTGCCACTGTCCATCCGCTATCAAATCTAAATCTGTTGTTCCCAATTCTTTATCATCCACGCCCAACAAACGAACATTTAATACTCCATCCCCCTGGATATGACGAACAAACATTCGCAACTTGTAAGAGGCCCCCTTTTGTAAAGCAATTCCCCAATATCCTTTATTCACCAAAGAAATACCTTTTCCTAATTGAGCTACTTCTATTTTCATCGAGGTAGGGGCTGTCTTAAAATTAGGTTGCTCTGTAACCAATTTCATTGAAACGTCAGCTCCTTCTTTTTTTATTAACTCCCACCCCGGGAAAGGGTCTGTACCCCATCTAAATCGGCCGACAGTCGGTCTTCCCGCCAAATGATTGATTACCTTAGGAGGAACCAATGTTCCATCCTCTACCGTATAACCTTCAGGAAGAACCCGCTCTTCAAAACTACGATTCATTAACATTTCGGCATAAAGGCCACCATCTCCCGCATGATTAATTTCTTCAAAAAATATTCCATACATGGAAGAAGGAACATTCGCTTCATGCGAAACCATGTCTATATTCAAAGTCATATTAGGAGTTGTTGTTTTACAAGCCACCAATCCCAATAGCAATACGACACATAAGTTAAGCCATTGATTTTTCATAATCGTATAAATATTTGTTCATATTTAACAACAAAACATATTCGGGAATACCTACACATGCTTACTCTTTTTCTGTACATATTCCTCTCAATTATACATCTGAAACATTTTCGAATATATTAAAAGTCCATCTGGGGCTAAATAATCTTTCAGAAATTCGAAAGAAGAGTTATCTCCAATGATTTCCTATTGCACTTCCCACTCATAAACACCTGCGGCATATTCATCCGGTAAAGTCACTTCCAATTTAATTTCTTTCGTTTTTACCGGATCAAAACGAACACTATTCCCCGTTCCTTTATCTACACCGTAATTATCCGGATTGGAAACAGCTTGCCATTCCCCATGATCATCTTTATAATATATCTTCCAGCTTTTAGGAACCCGGCATCCGCCCCAAGGGGCATCATCAAACCAATAAACAGTAGCCGTTGAAACAGTAGTTGCTTCCGGAAATTCATAGGCAATCCATTCTGTCGTTCCTTGTTTGGGCCACCAATGATAATAAGGCAAAGAACGATCATTCTCATCTTTAGGAACCAAACGGTCATTAATAGAAGAGAGAGAACTTGCCTGATGAGATGCTGTAATTTTACTTTTTGATGCCAATGTAGCAGGCATTGTCGGACGAGAAGCACTCAATTCCTGCGGTAACCAAACAGCCATTGCCCCTGATCCCCGATGAGCCCAGGCATAATAAGGAATCATAGTCAATTTAACATCTGTGGCTGTAAGCCGTCCCCGTTCATCATATCCTAAAATTTGAGCGTCTGTTCTCAGTTCCGTAATACCATACAGCAAATCCGGTTTTTCTATAATCTCAAATTGAGGTGTACGGTTCATAAATACGCTGAAAATATCAAAATCGTTATCCGGCCACTCTGCACAATATACAAGAGGACCCCGTTCTACCGCAATACGTCCCCGGTCTGCTTCCACATAATTATTAGCTTTGACCGTACGAGGTTCCATATCGAAGTGAATGTTTACTTTATCCCCTTTCTCCCAAAGACGGTCAATACAGAAATAGCCGTTTTTCAATTCGACATTTTGTTCTGGAACACCATTTACTTGTATCGTATATCCCAAACGCTTCCCATCACTATATGTATAAAGATTGCTCGGAACTACTTGATTCCGTACCCACCCCGGGATACGTATCTTCATATTGAACGAACCCGCTCCGTTCTTCTTTACTTCAATAGCAATGTCTCCATTCCAAGGATAATTTGTTGTTTGTTCAATAGATACCGTTTTCCCCCCAACTTTCAACTCTGAGGTATTGGACATAAACAAATTAATATATACATCACGATCTTTGACAGCATAAATATATCCCGGTAACGAAGGAATAAAACGACAAATATTGGAAGGACAACAAGCGCAACCAAACCAGGGCTGACGTTGGTGCTGTCCCATACTCTCCAATGGATTGGGATAAAAGAATCCTCCTCCATCAAGAGAAACGCCCGAAATTAATCCGTTATACAGAGTACGTTCCAATACATCGTAATATTTCGATTCCCCATGAAGCAAGAAAAGACGATAATTGACATAAACATTACCAATTGCTGCACAGGTTTCGCAATAAGCTGACATATTGGGTAATTCATAATTTTTCCCGAATGCTTCTCCGGCAGCAGTAGCTCCTATACCTCCAGTAATGTAATATTTCTTTCCTACAATATTATCCCAGATACGATCTATGGCGTGTAAATACGTCGTGTCTCCTGTCAAAGCTGCTACATCTGCCATTCCTGCATACATATAGGCAGCACGAACGGCATGACCTACCGCTTCATCCTGTTCCACCACCGGTTTATGCGCTTGACTATACTCATCGGTACGACTGGTATATCCTCGTTGATCAAGGAAAAATTTTGCCTGATCCAGATATTTCTTGTCTCCGGTAACCAAATAAAGTTTCGCTAAAGCCATCTCTGCAATCTGATGTCCGGGAACTCGTATTTGCTGTCCCGGATTCGGACCTATTTCCCGACAAACACAATCTGCATATTTAATGGCAATATCCAGGAAATTGCGTTTTCCCGTAGCTTGATAATGGGCAATAGCTCCTTCCACCATATGCCCCAAATTATAAAATTCATGACTAAGTTCTTCCACTTTTTCCCAACGTTTGCTGCCTGCCCATTCATGGGGATGCTTGGGATTCATAGTACGGCTGGTATAAAGATATCCATCCGGCTCCTGAGCCGCAGCCACAAGGACCAAAACACTGTCAATATATTTGGCTAATTTTTTATCCGGATAAGTCTGTAAAAGATAACTGGCTCCTTCTATCGTCTTATATACATCCGTATCGTCAAAAGCCAATCCCCCGACCTTAATCGTATCAGAAGGATGTGCTGCATTGACAAAATTTTGATATCTCCCGGTTTCTTCACACTTGCTGAATGCAAGAGGTATAGTCACCTCTCTACTCGCCTTTAATCGTTGTCCCCAGAAAGAATCCGTTACTTTTACAGAAGTAAAAGGGACTGGTTCAATAGGATATCCCGATGTTTTCTTTTCTTGTGACTGTACATTCAATACGAAACCTGTCAAACCGACAATCAATAAAAATCTTTTCATGAAAATACAGGGTTATTTTAAAGCGTGTTGTTTATTTATCATCAATGTATTATTTAAGAATGTTATCTCTTTTTCAAAAAAGTCATACAAAAAGAATAAGAATTTGATTCCTTCATATTATAAATTCATTATCTCTTTCTTACTTTACACAAAATTGATAACTTCCTGATGAAAGGAGTAATTCAGCCAATCCTTGTTTATAAGAAACAGCTAATAGGCCCTCGCATTCTTCTACACGATTACCTCTTTCCGTAACTTTATCAAGAGAATCAGCTGGGAGATAAAGCGTCGCTGTCGTATTACACGGGACAACAAAACGATAATACGTTTCTCCCGATTTACGTTCCCAGGAACTTTCAATACGTCCATACATAGAATCATAATACCCCTTGGCATAAGTCATCTTACCCGTAGGATCCACCCTCGGTGACAATATAAAATGTTTAAATCCCGGGTTGTTTTCATCTCTCATAATACCTAAAGAATAAGCATACATCCATGCTCCTACGGCTCCAAATGAGTAATGATTAAATGAATTCATGTGATTATTTCCTCCAAATCCATCGGTATGGGTATATGAATTCAGACGTTCCCAGATGGTAGTTGCGCCCTGTTCTACGGAATATAACCATGAAGGATAAGTAGTTTGTTGCAAAAGTTGATATGCAATATCATCGTATCCGTTATCTGACAATGCTTTACTAATCCATGAAGTTCCTATAAATCCGGTCATTAGCGAATAGGGAGGACATGCTGTTCCATCATCTGCCACATTGGCCCGCTGTACTGTATTGGCAAGATTTACCGCAAACTTTTCTTTCATTCCTTCCTCGATCAAACCAAACGACAATGGTAAAACATAAGAGGTCTGAATATCCACTTCGGCTCCTTTTTCCGGACCGTTAGCCCCAGATGAAATTGTTTTGGCTGTCTTGCTGTCAAGATATGTTTCCCGGAAAAAGGCAAGACGCGTTTCATAAAGAGCCTTATATTTACGGGCATCTTCCTCTTTCCCTAACAGAGTGGCAACTTTCGACATAATTTCCAAATCATACAGGAAATAAGCCTCCCACATCAACGTTTTATCGTTTTTCTGATCCTCTGGACCTAACCAATCCCCCAGATTCCCATATACATTTTCCTGAACGATTATATTGCTTTCCGGTGAAATATTTTTATTCAAAATATACGAAATGTATCGGCTCATAGCGTCATAATGTTCCGAAAGTAACGCCTTATCTCCATACTGTTGATAAACTTCCCAAGGGACAGTTATTCCGGCACTACCCCATAATATACCACCAAATCCTCCTCCCAAAGGGGCTACATCGGTGAAACGTCCATCCTCACGCTGAACATCCCGCATAGCACGAAGATATCTCCCAAGAAATTGTGGAACCTTGGCCAAATAAGTACCTGTACGAGAAAAAACAGAAATATCTCCTGCCCATCCCAATCGCTCATTACGTTGAGGACAATCTGTAGGTATCGAGAAGAAATTGGCATAAGTGGACCATACGATATTTTTCCACAATCGATTTACTTTTTCATTGGAAGTTTCATAATAAGAAGACAATTTATCTACGGAACTCAATACCACTCCCTTCACTGATTCAACAGGCAAGGCTTCATCAATTCCCGTAATTTCAACATAACGATATCCGTGATAAGTAAATCGGGGAGAAATCGTTTCTTCTCCTCCTCGCGTAATATAAATATCCTGAGCCATAGCTGCCCGGATATTTTCCAACATAATCATTCCTTCATTACCCGCATAACGGGGTAAGTCAGGATATTTCACCTCTGCAAATCTTAAGAATATCCGTTCTCCGGGAGTCATGCCTTTCAAGGTAATTTCCGGAACCCCTACCATATTCTGCCCCATATCATATACAAAAACTCCCGGTCTGACCTCTTCAACAGACAATGCGGTCAGTCGTTTGATTGCCTTTACTGTCTGACCATATTGCGCAATTAAATGATAGTCAGTATAATCATCTACCCGAGGATTATTTATTCCGGAAACAGAGCTGACACATCCTGCCAACGGCACCTCAACCGCTTTTTTCCATAGTGTATCATCATATCCTGCCTGATCCCAACCGGATATATCCTCCTCTTTAGTCGCATCATAAACCTCTCCTTGAAAGAAACTGCCATAAATAACAGGTCCCGAATTAAAATATTTCCAACTCTCCGGAGAAGTAACAATTACCTGGGACTGACCATCAGCATAGGTAATGACCAACTGAGCAAGTAAAGATTGCCGGTCTCCAAAATAATTCCAATTATCTCCCGAATAGGTTGCCCCTCCACTCCACCATCCTTCCGCAAGTAAAGCTCCCAAAGCATTTTTCCCCTCTGAAACAAATTCGGTAACATCATAAGTCTGATATAAATGTGTTTTATTATACTGGGTTATTCCCGGATTAAAATAATCATTTCCTATACGATTCCCATTCAGGTACATTTCATAAATACCTCGAGAAGTAACATACAATCGGGCTTTTTTTATCCGGCTGTGAGACACATCGAATTCCGTACGCAACATAGGCATTGAATTTCGGCTCGGATTAAGGAAATACTGACCCCCGTTCTGCATTGCTTTCTCCGAATCCATGACTACTGTTGTCAGGCAGTTATTGGGACTTCTCAAATTACATATCTTAATCTCTGCACGATTGAAATCATCCGCAGAAGCAATGGAATATCCCACATCTCCTACCATGGGGAACGCAATATAATCCCCTCCGAAACCAAGAGGATTAAGATTCATATCTCCTATTTTGACTTCTCCACAATAGATCTGAGTAACTCCCAAATTCGAATAAAGAGTAAAAACATGAGGTAAAGTTTGATTGCTTTTGTTCAGCACTTCAAAAGGAATTGTCATTGAGCGAAAAGGGACATCCGGTTTATCGTCTTTATGATATCCGGAACGATACACATTAAGAATCGCTGTTTTCCCCGCATTCAAAGGAGATAAATCAAATTCTATCTTGATATATGACTTATCCCGACCATTAGAAAGATGATAAATATTTTTATTCTCATCCATCAATCGTTCATCATTAGCTCCATAAAAAAAGCCTATCTTAGGAACTGTCGGTTGTGGATTCATGGAGAACGACAAATCAAGCCGAAATACAGGTAAATAATGCGAATAAAGAACCAAATCTTCATTATCGCCACCTATCCATTTAGCTCCATTCCACCCGCTCTTGTCGGTTGTGGTCATTAAACTCGTTTCAAACCAGGAATTTCCATGAACACATCCACCTTTATTATCCCAAACAGTTACATTCCAGGCATAACGGGTAGTTGGTTGTAAGGTCTCTCCTGAATATTCAATATTTTGAGACAAGTCGCTCTCCACCTTACCGGTATTCCAAACCTCTTTCCCTGTTTCGTCTGTAACCGCCAATTGGTAAGCGACCTGTGTTATTCCCCGTACATCAGAACCATATTCCATTCGCCATCCAAAACGAGGAGCTGCAACATCTATCCCAAGCGGCGTTTCTGTATATTCAACACTCATTCCGTCAATTTTCGGAAATTCATTCACACAACCAACATTCAAAAGTATTAATATACAACAGACTATTATCGCCATTTTTCGAATCCTCTTCATGTTTATTCAGGTTATATGTAGTTATTATCATTTTATTTCTTTCTTTTATATTGTATCGTTGTTCTTTTATTCGAATTGGCTACGGCTACAATCTTCATATTCTCCGCTTAAATCTGTTCTTACTTAAGAATACCATTTCTCTTTAAATTTTTCTCTCTTTCCGATGACGTAAACTCAATTCTTTGACGGGTATAGGTCGGAGTTGGAGTATATATTTTACCTTCTTTGAACTCAATGGGATCGATTAGGGTAATGGCTTCCCCCATTCCTTTAACATTTCCATGATACGAAGTCCAATAATTACCGTCAGGGCCAACAAAAATTTGATTGTGACCTATGGAAGCAATATTAAAGTCAAACGTTGGAGTAGTCTTTCCTTTTCTCACAACATAAGTGGTATCTCCCACCATATAAGAGCCGAACAAAGGATTTTCAGGAGATTTGGTCCAGGGACCATAAATGTTGGTCGCCGTTGCATAACCTACTGCATAACCTTGTGTCCATGATGAATACATCAAATAATATATTCCATCTTTCTTCACCACATGAGAACCTTCAATTCCCGCTCCATCCCATTTACCCGGCTCTTGCTTTATCAACGGGACAGGAGTTTCCTTAAGTTTATAATTGACTGTATCTAATTCTGCAACATAAATAATATGTAAATCTGTCCACCCATTGTTAAAAAAGCAATACACCTTTCCATCATCATCCTGAAACAATGTCATATCATTGGATGCAAATGGAGTCAATGGCTCGTCAGGAGTCTTTACAACATACGGACCGGTAATCTTATCTGCCACAGCAATCCCGCAGGCATGATAATGTTTTTGATTAGCAACATCTCCATATCCGCCACTATTGTTTTGACAATTAAATGTTAAAAAATACTTATTTCCTATTTTATGTAATTCCGGAGCCCAGAAACGATCTTTATACCATACATTTGAATCTAAAGCATAGGCATTTATCAACATCCTATCAAATTTCCAATCCGTTAAATTATCTGATACAAATAACTTTACTCCCGGATTAGGACCATCCCAAACAGGTTCACTCGTCCCTACCGCATAATACTTATCTCCATCAGGAATAATATGCGTATCCCGAAATGTCAGAGACATCAATGGATTTTGATATTCAAAAACCTGCTTTTCTTCTTTACAAGAGGCTACAGACAAAACGAACAATCCACAACAGAAAAATTGAAACAAGTTCCTCATAAATCGATATTTAGATTAGTTATAAAATTATTCAAGCTTTCCTATTTAAATACTGATAATAGATTTATTAATTTCATGGCACAACCATCAAATCAAGCATTCATCTCCCTTTAAATTGCCTGACACATTCCATAACAGAATCAATACCGACAAAATTCAAGACAGAGGGGGAAAACTATTTTTCACAAATTTACTTTTTTATTTCAAAAAGTACAGTATCTTTATAATAAATTTAATTATAATATTTTTCCTATTCTTAAAAGAATCCATATATAACAAAAGGATTGTAACATCTATAAAAAGAGAGGACAATGCTATATCAAAAGACTAACCTTATAAAAAAATAAATTTGACATCATAATATTAAATAGGAATATTTTTTGAACACTGTTTCTCCGTTGAAGAATTATCTATCTTTGCAATAAAGCAACCACTATTTTTATGAAACCGATTTTATCCATTCATCCCGAAAAATGCATTCAATGCGGTCGATGCATACGAGTATGTCCCTCCTTAATTTTCCTGCAACAGGAACAAACCAAACAAATTACGATACAAGCACCTGAAACTTGTATCATTTGTGGACATTGCGTAGCCGCTTGCCCTACGGGAGCAATCAGTCATTCCTGCTTCCCTCCGGAACGGATACACAAAATAGACAGGACTATTCTGCCTTCTCCTGAACAAATATTATTACTTTGTAAAACACGTCGTTCAAATAGGGCATTGTCCAACAAACCTATTCCCAAAGAGATGTTGGAAATGATATTGGAAGCAGCTCACCGAGCTCCTACCGCCAGCAATAAACAACAAGTAGAATTTACCCTCGTCACTGATCCAAATAAACTACATGCAATCAGCGAGTTTACCTTAAATACGTTATCTTCTATTGCCAAGATATTAGGAAACCCTTTGTCAAAGCCAATCGTTAAACGATTAATGCCCCAAGTTTACAACTACCTTCCTACTTTCGAACGATTAAAAAAAGAATACCAAAAAGGGAACGATTTAATCTTACGAAATGCCACTGCTGTCATTTTTATTCACACACCTTCCCATAGTCGCTTTGGTTGTCAAGATGCGAACTTAGCTTATCAAAACGGGTCCCTCATGGCCGAAAGTTTAGGAATTAGTCAATTTTATACCGGATTTGTCTGTTCTGCATTACAGCAACATAACGGGAAACGACTATTGAATCAATTAAATATAACAGGTACCGTCCATGCGGGAATGGCATTAGGAATACCTGAATTCAATTTTCCTAACTACATAGACAAAAAGGATATTATAGTTACCCATGATGAATAACCGTATATTTTGATACACATTAAGAATCTGTCTGGATTAAAAGATCCAAACAGATTCTTAATCCAAATTAACTCCCACATACGTAAAGTTACAGCACACTAATCCTTACTCATTGATGATGTATTATATCATCACAAATGGCTGCATTATTTTCAGAATTCGGACTTAATCATTCACTAAAAGGACCTTTTTCTCCTCAACACTATCATATTATTTATCAACTTATTAATTCTAATACCAAATAAATAATTCAAAATTAACGGCTCAGGACATTCACAATTTCAGCAATATACATTTTATGCATCCCTCCATGTTCTCCATACCATCGTTCCTGAATCGAAGAATCAAAAAAACAA